>DAISKH010000009.1:1742-41792 GCA_036821105.1 Limnohabitans sp. | reverse complement strand
TTCTTCTTCTAATTGAAAATGTATTAAAAGCTTTTTTCTCTCTCTCTCTCTCTCTCTCTCTCTCTCTCTCGATTAAAGTTTTTTCTATTTTGTAAGTTGCAATTTTTATCATTTCAATCAAAATTTATGAAAGCTTAATAATTAATATCAGATTCATCAAAGCTAACTCCAATTAATTCCTATTGGTCAAAATAAAAACATTACCGACGTGATATTTGTATCAGTGTTAAATATATTAAAGTTAGAGTGGCCAATATAAGCCTAAATTTAGCAAATCCGCGGTTAGTCTCACTTCTTTAAATATGGGGTAAAACCCCAAAGTCTTTATAATTTACTAACTAAATGTCTCAGTAACTTCAACCTAATGTCCTGAGGGACTTATTTATTAGCATCTTTGCGTTAATATTACTTGAGGTCAGTTTTTTTAAGAGTTAACTAGAAATGCTTCTGAAAGCATTCGACAAAAGGATGTCAATATGAACCGAAACAAATCAATATTTGTATTCGTTTTTACTCTTTTCTGCTTGGTTATACCTTGGAGAATTTTTGCGCAAGATTTCCCCAATAAAACCATCACTATGGTGATGCCTTATGCTGCAGGCGGACCTGGCGATATCATCACTCGAATTTTTGCTGCAGCCATGCAAAAAAATTTGGGTCAACAAATCATTGTCGATAACACCTCTGGTGCATCTGGCAGTATTGGCACTGCCAAAGTAGCCAGATCAAAAGCTGACGGCTACACCCTTTTGATGATTCACGTGAGCCACGCAACGAACCCCTTCATGTTCAAAAACTTACCCTACAACCCGGTGGATGATTTTGAGCCGATTGGACAAGCCACTGAAGGACCAATGGTGATCGTAGCCAGAAAAGATTTCCCCGCCAGAGATGTTAAAGAGTTCGTGGCGTATATTAAGGCCAACCCTAGCAAAATTTCGCTTGGCCAAGCTGGTGTTGGATCTGCCTCACATTTATGTGGCTTACTATTAATGAATGCACTTAATGTGCAATTGACGGAAATTCCTTACAAGGGAACGGCTCCGGCGTTGAATGATTTAATGGGCGGGCAACTCGACATTGTTTGCGACCAAACTTCAACGACCATTCCAGTCGTAACTTCTGGAAAAATCAAAGCTTACTCGGTCGCCAGCAAAACTCGACTTCCCAACTATCCCGACATTCCATCTTTGAGTGAAGGCGCAATCGATGGATTTGATATCAGTATCTCATTTGGTCTATATGCGCCCAAAGGAACTCCACGAGCCGTGATCGAAAAACTATCCAATTCTCTGCAAACCGCTCTCAAAGACACCGATTTGAGATCTCACTTAGAGAACATGGGGGTCTCAGCGGTTTCTAGCGAGAAAGGCAAGCCAGAAAGCCTCAAAGCACACCTAAAGTATGAGATGGAGACATTGGGTCCCTTGTTAATCAAGGCCGGTGTTCAAGCTAATTAATAAAACGCCCTTGTTCATTCCATAAGTCTCAACGTTTCGTCATTGTATTGAGCGGGATATAGGTGGACAAAGTGTTTGGCGTTATCACCCTTGACAAGGCTTATTTAAAGATCAGATACTTAATTCTTCTAAACAAATCTTGCGAGGTTTAAATGATGAAATTCAGTCGATTGATCTTAGGTGGTTGTTTGGGCACTGCGTGCATTTGGGCCTGCGCACAGCAAGCCGGATTTGTTCGCGTTCCTCTCCAAACCCAAGATTTGAGCTACCCCAATAAGGTAGTCGTACAAGCCAGGGCGGAGTTTGAATCTGGTGTAGCCGCTGGACGACATACGCATCCCGGCGAAGAGATTGGTTATGTACTTGAAGGGCAATTGGAGCTCAAAATAGACGGCCAACCCCCTAAGCTCATCAAAGCTGGAGAAACATTTTTTGTCCCTAGTGGTTTAATTCACGATGGAGTCAACACGGGATCAGGCAAAGCCAAGGTGTTGGCGACTTATTTTGTAGAAAAAGGACAACCCGTCGCTACCCCGGCCAAATGAGCTTGATAGTAAAAGTTTAAAAAACAAGTATCAAATCAATTGTGTAGCTTAGATGTAGCGTGAGCCTTATTTCATCGCGTCTTTACTCAATGGAAGTGGAAGGGGCTCATGGTTCGGTAATGGAGTACGGTCCACGTTGAGCGTCATGGCCACCAAGTCGTAATATCCATTGACCGCGATCAAATCCATGACACCTTTTTCGCCAAAGAGTTTGATGACTGATTGATAGTTTGCATCACTCACAAAATGAGTTTGATGTAATTCACTTGAAAAATCGAAAATAGCAGCCTCCTCCTCACTCATTCCCGTTGGACGCTGACCGAGACGCAGTTGCTCAGCAATTTTTGGATTAAGTCCTGCCTTAAGTGCCAGTCTGAGGTGGGCAAACCATTCATATTGAGACTCCCAGTGTTGGGCAGTGATCAAAATTGCGAACTCATTCAATCTAGCGGGAAGTGACGTATTGAAGCGAATTTGGCTGCCTAATTTTTGAATAAAGTCACCCATTTGCGGACTTCTGAGCCAAACGTTGAACGGACTACCCAGTGGCCCAGCACTTGGGGTGGCGGTACTGCCAGTGGCAGCCCTGGGTCCAGAGCGTATTGACTCAGCGAGTTGGCTCTGCTCGGGCGTCATCTCCTGGGCTTGCAGAATTCGAAAACGCCTGCGGTCCTCGTCCTCTGCCCTTGACGCTGAACTAGCCAATAGCATCAGCACCAAGACCCACAACAGTTGATATTTTTGACTTGATTTCATATTGTCTTTTCCTATGAGATGAGCTTCACCATTTGAATTGATACTAAGCCAAACTTGGAGTGACAACAATGGGGTTTTGCATCAAAGTCGATTTTTAAAAGTGTGAAATACACCTTTAATTACCCATCTCATTTAAGTAACCTCTCCATGAGCCTGAGATTACTCTTGGAGTCCACTTCACTAGCAAGAAGGCCTGTCTGAATCAAATTCACAAAGCGCCCTGAGGTAGGATCCATAACGTGCTCTCTTAACACCCCTTCTTGCTTGAAGCCCAAATGCAACGTGCCTTTGAGTGAATGAGGATTGTCTTCATAAATAAATGAATACAACTTGTGAAAGCCCAAAGCTTTGAAGAAAAATTGAAACAAAATCAACATGGCCGCTGTAGCCAACCCGATAGGGGCGTGAGGCACGAGCCCCAGCAATACTTCCGCACTTTTATTTGTAATCGAGACATTGGTCAGGCTCAACAAACCAAAAGCTTGGCCGCTTTTGTCCCGCACCACCCAATGCAATTGATTGATTTCTGGCAATATGGAGGTGAACTCTCGCTCCAAGGTCATCGACAGTAGTGCTGTATCTGTCGTCAAGTCTTTGGCATGGCGGTGAAATTCATGAATAAACTGCTTATCGTTCCAAAGTGTCACCAAAAATTGTGCGTCTTCTTTCTTTCGCCTTGTCAAACGACAAATCCCCGCGCTGATATCAGACCACAAAATAGGTTGATGTGCCCAAACATAGTCCTGAGACAAACCGAGTATGGAAGCATTTTGTTCCACCTTCTCATAAGCCAGTTGGAATTTGCGCTCAGCACGTAAGCGTTGAGACAACTGAACCACATCTTCAACGTCTTGCATGGCTCTCGAATTGAATTAAAACGCAGTTTTGTAGAGCAATCCACTGGCTTGAAGCCCCGTGAGATTGATTTGAGAAGACAAGGGAAAAGTCCCTGTGTCTGCTGCATTTGCAGCCAAAGTCAAAATTTGATCTCGGGTGTAAGTCCCATTGGCCAGTTCCGTGACAAATACGGCTTCCGTTAAAACGTCTGGCAAAGCGCCGACCACATTTTTGAACACATAGTCAACCCACGCCTTGTTACTGGCTTGCGTATTGGTATTGGCAATACCCAGCTGAGTCTCAATGAGTGAATTTTGTTCAATGAGTTTTGCAATTTGTGCATTCGTTTGGCCCTGGTCAAACAAAGACACTGCAGCAGAAAAATAAGTGGAAACCGAGGAACCGCCAAAAGCTGTTCCGATGAACATGGCGGCATTGAAGCCATTTTGGCCCGACTGGAAGTCTAAAGCCAAGACGTTACCATCAGAGAATTTAAGGCGCTGGATATTGTTTAGCGTCTCGTTACCAAGACTGCCCAACTTGTCCTTCAAACTGGCCGCTGTCCCCGAGATTGAAATAGAAAAATTGGCATAGGGTTCACTAAATGTGACGGTATTCAAGCCTGAGACACCATTGATGATTTGATTGGCAAGCGCCGCGTAGCTCGAGCCTG
This sequence comes from Limnohabitans sp., assembly GCA_036821105.1. Lineage (GTDB taxonomy): Bacteria > Pseudomonadota > Gammaproteobacteria > Burkholderiales > Burkholderiaceae_C > Limnohabitans. The sequence goes on along the minus strand of DAISKH010000009.1, from coordinate 37,521 downwards.
GCGTGAGAGTGACTGTCGTTGGCGCGATGGTATATCCGCCCACAATTTTCATCAAAAGGGAGGCATCTGCCGTTTGTTGAGCAGGCGTAATGGCGAGTACATTGCTATCGGTGAGAGTGATGGTCGATATTTTGTTAACGCTTGAATTGAGCATGGCCAAATTAGCCACAAAATTGGCATCCGTATCGCGTATGGACACGGAACTGACAGCTGGAGTGGCCACGGTAGTGCTAAACGAGGACACTGGGACTGAAGTCACATTGAGCGCGTAGCTTCCACCAATCAAAGCGAGTGCCTTGGCATCATTGGTGAGTTGAGTCGTGGTGACATTGATGAGCGCGGGTGAGTCGGTTTGAACGATTGAGGTGACCTTGGCCAATTGAGACTGAATGCTATCGAGGTAACTTGAGATGTTCAATGACGTATCACTCAGGCTCATCGAACTCACCTTGGCGTTTTGAGTCAATGTATTGAAACTGGTGAGTGGGACAGCAGACAGCACCAAACTGTAGGTATTTCCAATCAGGCCCAACACCGACGCATCATTGGTGTACTGGGTAAAACTGATCGGTAAACTCGACGATGCTGAAGTGAGATTGATCGCTTTGAGTTTTGAGATATTTTGTTGCAAACTGTCAATGCCAGATGCTACGTTGAGGTTGGTGTCACTGATGGTGAACGAGGAAGCACCAATGGAGGCCAAATTACTGGTAAACGTCAAAACTGCGCCTTGGGTGTTCGCTGACACCGGCGTTGACCCCCCTACAGTGAAAGCACCGTTGGCTCCAAGCGTGAGTAGTGTCGCGCCACTGCCAGAGCCTCCAAAACTGAGGTATTTGACACTTGAGTCAATGGTTGTGACGCCCAAACTTCCAGAGTTGTCAGTGACGCTGTAGCCAGAGAAGGCACCATTTTTACCGCCATAGAGTGGTGTGATTTTGAAATTGGTATAGGGCGAGACAAATGCGACTGTGGTTGTTCCTTTGCCTCCATAAATTGAGTCATTGGCACCACCAAAGATCACATCATTTCCACTCCCACCAGTGATGGATGCATTGGCCGTGGGGTCAATGGCCAATACATTGGCATCGTTGGATAACGTAGTCGAGACCGCCGTCAAATTTTGGACGGTAACGGAGGTTTGTCCCGAGTTAAAGCTCAAGTATTGGACAGTAGACGTTACCGAGTTTGTACCATTATTAGAGACATTGTCTTTGACGGTGAGACCAGAGTAGGTGTTACTTTTACCACTATAGAGAGGCGTGATCAGGTAATTGCTGTAGGGGCCCGAGAAGGTATTGGTATTAGAAGGTATTGGTGTAGGTGTTGGGGTGGGTGTGGGTGTAGGTGTTGGTGTTGGTGAGGGACTAGATCCGCTCACGGTAAAGGATCCACTGCTGCTCAGGGTGAGCAAAGTCGCTCCATTGCCTACTCCACCAAAGCTTAAAAACTTGACCGACGAGTCAATCGTAGTGACACCCAATCCACCCGTCTTGGAGCTATCGGTAATGGTGTAGCCCGAAAATGCACCATTCTTACCTCCATAAAGCGGTGTCACTTTAAAGTTGCTATAAGAGTTGGTAAACGCAACGGTGGTCGTGCCTTTTCCACCATAAATGGTGTCATTGGCTCCCCCAAAGATAATGTCATTGCCCCCACCCGCCGTGATACTCGCATTGGCCACTGGGTCAACCGCAATCACATTGGCATCACTGGACAAGGTCACACCGCTTGAGGTGAGGTTTTGCACGGTGTAAGAACTGGCCCCCGAATCAAAGGTCAAGTATTGAACACTGGCGTTCACGCTCTGTGTCCCCGCGTTGCCTACTTTATCCAGTAGAGACAAACCCGCGGGGGTGCTTCCACTGATGATTGGGGTGATCAAATAATTGGAATATTGACCCGTCAATGAAGTGGTATTGGCCGCAGTGACGGACAAAGTGGTGGCAGTCATGGTGATACGCGGTTTGGATGGTCGGTGGAACTAATTTGGCTCTCAGTCATCTTATCAGAATAGGTCTTCCAAGACACGCAATTCATAACTGAAGTAGCCCTTGTTTGAGCCTTAGACGGCATCAAAGCGACTCTGGCCAGACCAAGATCGAGTCTCTTGAAGCCGCCAACGTAAATAACTGTAATTCACCGTAATCAGGACTTTAAAGTAACCATGAGCGTTGTTTTCACTCCTCATCTTGGAGAGATTGACATCGGGGGGAAAATAGCTTCTTTTTTTACCGCAGCCAACTCCCCGAAGCACACCAGCCCTCTAGTGGTAAATCATATCTCCAAGGATCAACAAACGGGGTAATATTTTCTGACCCATCACAAGGAGACATTCAGTGAAAAAAACAAAGCTCTTTCAACTCGCCCTGACCCTTTCAAGTTGCTGTCTAGTCCTGAGCACTTGGGCGCAAACTGATGCTGAACTCCTCAACGACAGCAAAACACCTCAAGATGTTTTGGTCTACGGCATGGGCTACCAAGGTCAGCGCTTTAGCCCACTTAAGCAAATCAACAAATCCAACGTTAAAAAGCTGGTTCCCATTTGGTCATACTCTCTCGATGATGGACGAGGCGCAGAGTCTTTTCCCTTGATCAAAGAGGGTGTGATCTATGCGACAACTCATAACTCCACGGTGGCGGTCAATGCACTCACTGGCAAACAAGTGTGGAGAGTCTCACATGACTACCCCCCTGAGACACTCCGAGTGGTTTGCTGCGGGATCGTCAATCGTGGGGCTGCGCTATACGAGGGCAAACTCATCCGTGCCTTGATGGACAACCACATCATTGCCTTGGATATGAAAACAGGTAAAGAAATTTGGCGAGTGTCCTCCCCTGAACCTGTTAAACCTGAGAATGGGTATGCCATGACCGGTGCACCCATGATTGTGGGAGGCGTGGTGATCGTGGGCGTTGCGGGAGCTGAATACGGCCACCGCGGTTTTATTGAAGCTTACGACGCCAATACCGGCAAGCACCTGTGGCGCCGTTATACCGTACCAACTGCAGGTGAGCCTGGTGTGGAGACCTGGGCCAACACTTCTTATGAAACCGGGGGTGGGAGCTCTTGGGTCACAGGCACTTATGACAAAGATTTGGATTTGGTTTATTGGGGTGTGGGTAACCCCTCTCCGTGGAACCCCCGCTCCAGAGCGGGTGACAATCTCTATACCAACTCTATTGTGGCATTGCGCCCCAAAACGGGTGAAATGGTTTGGCATTACCAGGTCTCCCCTGGTGACCCATTTGACTACGATGCTGTTCAAACGCCGGTCATTGCAGACTTAAAAATCGCTGGCAAGATGCAAAAAGTTGTGATGCAAGCCAATCGAGGTGGTTTTTTGTATGTCTTGGACGCTGCCACAGGAAAGCTTTTAGCGGCCAATCCCTTTGAGAAAGTAAATTGGGCAGACTCTGTGGATTTGTCTACGGGTAAGCTGAACTATACCGATGCATTCAAAGGCGCAGTTCAAGGGCAAAAAGTCGAGGTGTGGCCCTCCTCCTCAGGGGGAGTGAATTGGCAACATGTGGCATTTAGCCCCATCACACAAAAGCTCTACATCAATACGCTGCACATCGGGATGAGTTATGAGGCTCCACCAGAGACCGAGCCTTACAAACCTGGTAAGCCCTCAGGGCCAGGTACCGTTAAGAGAAAACCCATTTTCGATGATCCCAATGTGAGGGGCTATCTAAAGGCCGTTGATCCCATGACTGGCAAAGCCAGTTGGGCTACCCCGTACCAGTCACCCAACTGGTCCTCGACCATGGTCACTGCCAGCAATTTGGTCTTTACGGGAGTAATGACTGGGGAATTCCAAGCGTTGGATGCCGATACAGGCAAGTTGCTTTGGAGTTTTCAGACACCCTCCGGTATTTTGGCCCAACCCGTCACTTGGGAGAAAGATGGACGCCAGTACGTGACCGTTTTAAGTGGCATTGGAGGCGTCTATGCCCAAAATGCTGGTGACCCCAATTTGAAGAGTGTTCCCAATGGGGGCACCATGTGGACCTTCGCGTTGTTCAACAAGTAATCGCTAGACTCTAACCCAAGGGTCCAATGCACTGTGTTGCTTGGACCCATTTTTATTTTTTATGCTTTACCCCATCTCGTTGCGTCTCTTGGCTCAGACAGGACTCTTTTTAAGCCTCCAGATCATCGTCACACCCTCACCAGCCTGTGAGTTTTTAAGCCTCAAGGCGGTCATTGATCAAGTGACCAATCCCAAGGGAGAATTGGGGCAGCGTTTTAAGGCCCAAGTCGATGATGGCTGGAACTCTGAGCGAGTACTCTTTGAGATGACCCCCAAGGAGCTACACCCCCAACTCGATGACTGCAGACCGCAAGTCGAGGAGTACCTGTCTCAAATTGGCTTTCCACCCACCCACTGAATCACAAGAAGATGCTGAAGCAATTGACTCTCCGACACACCAACACATATTGCGCTTTTAAATTGAATGCCTGGGCAATTGTGCTCATGGCTTTATTGAGCGCTCCATCTTGGGCTCAAACCAGCGAGCTTGCAGAAAAAGGAGAACGCATCTACAACAACTACTGCCAGACCTGTCACGGCGAGAGTTTGGTGAACTCGGGTCAGAGCTTTGACCTGCGAAAACTCAAAGCCTCTGAGCAACCCAGGTTTGAGGCCTCTGTCCAAAACGGCAAAAATCAAATGCCCCCCTGGAGAGGAGTGGTCTCAGTAAGCGATATGCAGGCCCTTTGGGCCTACATACGAACTCTGGCCAATGACAAGGAAAGCGTAGCAACACAGTGAGGGTCATTCACCCGTTTGAGTGATTGATGTTGCATGTGAAAGTGAATTAGACCGCATACATTAGAGAATATGAAAATGAATTTCCACAAAGAAAAGCAATCCGCACTCAAGCGCCAAACCCGTCCAATCTTGAAGAGCTCACTGAGCTTCAACGGACTGATGAGAATGGTGGGATTACTGAAACTAGTGAGCTTACTTTGCCTATTCACCCCAAGCGCTTCTTGGGCCCAAGACGGCGCCAAGTTGTTCAACACCTTTTGCGCATCTTGTCATGAAGGGCGTGGAAATGATAAAGCCCCCGATCGAGATGTATTGAAACTTTTGACACCTGAGCACGTCCTCTCCTCGCTAGAGAAAGGTGCCATGTCCAAAGTAGGTGCAGAAAGAAGCCGTTTAGAGCGAATTGCGATTGCTCAATACGTCACAGGAAAACCGTTGGGACCTGAGGGAAAGTTCAACTTTCCAGCTTCGGCGTTTTGCCCAAACTCTACCTTGAAGAAAACCACCATAACCAATAACAAAAGTCCTGAATGGCTCAGTTGGGGCGGTAATTTGACCAATTCACGTTTTCAATCTCTGGGCCAGACGACACTCAATGATCAAAACGTTGGGCATCTCCAGTTGAAATGGGCCTTTGGTTTTCCTGGGGCAGCGAGCGCCAGTGCGCAGCCCTTGGTCTATGCCAACCGTGTTTACGTCTCCAGCTGGGAGGGTGATGTGTTTTCTTTGGATGCTCAAAGCGGCTGCATTGAGTGGCACATGGTGGCCGAGGCCGGCGTGAGGGCTGCAATGTTCATTGAAGCTCAAGAGAATGGCTCGGCCACGGTCTACGTTGCCGATCTGGCGGCCAATGTCTATGCCGTGAATGCTTTGACAGGCCAATTGATTTGGAAAAAGAAGATTGACGCCCACCCCCTCGCCCGCGTGAGCGGAGCCCCCAAACTCTTCAATGGAAGTGTCTACATTCCCGTCTCATCACGGGAGGAGTCCATGGCGGGAGATGCAAAATATCCTTGCTGCACTTTCAGAGGCTCAGTCGTGGCCTTGAGCGCGAAAACGGGCGATCTTCAGTGGAAAACCTATCTCATAGACACCCCCGCTCAACCCAAAGGTCCCTCAGCCAATGGCACGCAAAGCTTTGGTCCCGCTGGGGTGGCGGCTTGGAACTCACCCACCATCGACACAAAACGCAATGTTCTCTACATTGGCACTGGCAACTCCTACACCTCCCCCAATGCGAGCCTGTCGGACTCCGTCGTGGCCATCTCTTTGAGCTCGGGCAAGATCGTTTGGGCCAGACAATTGACGCCCAACGACATGTGGAATGGCAGCTGTCCAGAAAGTGCGAAAGACCACAGCAATTGCGCCAGACTTGACGCTCCGGACTATGATTTCGCGGCGCCTCCCATCTTAATCTCAACGCTTACATCTGACTTGGTGATTGCGAGCCAAAAGTCTGGCGTCATCTATGCTTTGGACCCCAACCGAGATGGACTAACGGTTTGGGAAAAACGCGTGAGCCCTGGAGGAACGTCCGGGGGCATCATGTTTGGAGCGTCTGCAGATGACCTGCATATTTATGCAGCCCTCTCGGATGCACAAAGGATAGGCAATGCAACTGACCCCAACTCAGGGGGAGGTCTTGTCGCTTTAAGAAAAGACAATGGAGAGTTGGAGTGGAAGACCCCTCATCCAGGGTGCGGGAGCAAACGGCCCTGCGGTCAAGTGCAAACCGCTGCCGTCACCAGCTCACCCGGCTTGGTATTTTCGGGGGGAATAGACGGCACCTTGAGAGCTTACTCCTCCAAAACGGGTGCCATTCTTTGGAGCTATGACACGGCGAAACCCTTTGACACGGTCAATGGAGTCAAAGCCAACGGGGGCTCCATGAGTGATGGAGGGGTGGCCATCGCCGGCTCCATGCTGTTCACCAACTCGGGCTACTCACACCATTCGGGCATCATCCCAGGCAATGTCTTTTTGGCGTTTGAGTTGTCGCCCTGAAAGCAGGTCACTCTACAATCAAGCCTTCCCATTTCGATGGGTCCTCACAAAACGCTTCTCCCCCAAAAAACCCGCTCATGCCTCATCGTCACCCTTTCATGTCATTGTCACCCTCCCCCATCTGGCTTTTGATTGCCAGCACTCTGGCGGCACCGCTCATCTGCCTTGGGCAAGAAAGTATTCTCCCCAGTGTTGAGGTCACCGCGGGTCGACTCCAGGTCAAACAATTCGACACCCCAGCGTCCACTTATCTCGTGGATCAGAACTACATCGCCAACACGGGCAACCAAGTCAATTTGTCTGATGCGTTGAGTTTGTCGCCAGGCGTTGTCTCTTTGAACCGAAATAACTACGCTCAGGATGTACAAATTTCCATTCGCGGTTTTGGCGCACGCACAGCCTTTGGATTGAGAGGCATCAGACTCATTGCGGATGATATTCCGCTCACCACGCCAGACGGCCAAGGTCAGGCCTCCTCGATCAGTTTGCCCTCCGTGGGTCAATTGGAAGTTTTAAGTGGACCGCTGGCTCAACTCTACGGCAACTCCTCAGGCGGAGTGATCCAAACCCATACACGGGAGGCCACAGCGACCCCCCAGGGCTCCGTACAAACCTTTGTCGGCTCGTTTGGCACGGTGCGCACCGACTGGCAAGCCAGTGAGCGCATCAGTCAAGTGGGAATCGTGGCCGATGTCAGCTCCTTTAAAACCAGTGGCTGGAGACAAAATAGTGCTGCCGAGCGCGAGCAACTCAACAGTGTGATCACTTATGACCCCCAAGCCGACACGCGAGTGAAATTGGTCTTGAATGCACTCAAAATGCCCAACGCTCAAGATCCCTTGGGCCTTAACTTGAACCAACTCAAAGCCAATCCCCAACTCGCGGGGACCAACGCCTTATTGGACCAGACCCAAAAAAGTATTGTTCAAAATCAAATGGGACTGGTCTTGCAGCAGACACTGAACGCTGACCTTAAGTTTCAAGGTCGGGTGTACTTTGGTAACCGCGGAAACACCCAAACTCAAGCCTCCTCCAGTGTCACCGCACCTCAAACAGGATCTTTCGTGGGCTTACAAAGGAGCTACGACGGGATGGGACTTCAACTCACGGGCCGAGAAGTAAACGCTCTCTTGCCGTGGAGTTGGACGGTTGGGTTTGACTGGGACAGTGCCAGTGAAAATCGACAATCGGGCTCGACCAACTACGGCTTGATGGCCCCAGCGCCTACCACCATCCAAAACGTAGCCTCCAACAACGACCTCTTCGCACAGGCCAATGTATCCATCAATGAGCGGTGGACATTGACGGCTGGCGCTCGCCATGACCAAGTCAAGATCATCAACACCAATTTGATCACCCCCGCCGCTGGCGGATCCAGCACCTTCAGCGCCACCACACCGGTGATTGGAGTCACCTGGCATGTGCAAGATGACTTGAATATTTATAGCAATGCGGGGCTTGGGTTTGAGACCCCCACGACCGCCGAGACCGCCTACTCACTCGTAGGCCCCAGTGTGACTTCAAACTTCAACGCGGGACTCCAAGCCGCTCAGAGCCATCACTATGAACTCGGTACCAAGTGGATGCCAAGCCCAGCGCAATCGATCAACGCTGCTGCCTTCTACATCACCACCACCAACGACATCATTGCCACGACCAACTCTTCAGGTAAAAGTGTCTATCAAAATGTGGGACAAACCACCCGGCAAGGGTTTGAGTTGTCCATCAAAGACGTATCAGATGCGCATTTCAAAGAACAAGCCGCCCTTACCCTGGTCAAAGCCCAATACAACAGCAACTTCAACTCCAGCGCGGGCACTATCGCCTCTGGGAACTCAATGCCGGCCATCCCCAACCAGACACTCTACACATCGCTTTCTTGGTCACAAAACCCTTATTCAGCCAAAAACAAACAATCTCTGGTGGGTGCTGAGGTCGAATTGGATCTGAGTGCTCGCTCAGCCATGTGGGCCAATGACGCCAACACGAGCTCTTTGAGCAACTACGCCTATGCGCCTGGGTATGCAACGTTTGACTTGAAGTTACACGAACGATTCTTATTGGGTAACTCGAACTTGGAGGGTTACCTTTCAGTGAACAATTTGACCAACAAATCCTATGTTGGATCGGTCATTGTGAACTCATCGAGCGCAGGATATTTTGAGCCTGGACTGCCCAGAAATTGGGTATTGGGCATGAAGCTCAATACCCCTCTCACTCAATGAGGGATGACCTCCTCCAGGATCTATTTCAGTATCCTTGGCTTCTTGCATCAGTCTTGCAGCAACTCTAACATCAGCCCTCACCTCTGAGATCAGCAGCTTTTTGAGCCCAAAGCGATACCTTAAATCAAGGAGGCGAATTTTCGCCTTGAATTTCCCCCTCGTGTCTAGGATATATACCTAGCTAAAAGTAAGCAGTCTTTTGGACAATGGATTGGACTTGGAGATAGAGAGAAATTACTTTTTGAAATGGCACTCCAACCAGGCCAATCCCCATCACTCATAAGAGGCTCATGATGTTTCATCCATTCTTTGTCCGATGCGCGTGTTTGATGTTTTTGCTCTGCTCTGTCACCTTGAGCCAGGCACAAACTTGGCCCAGCAAAGTCATCAAATGGGTCATTCCTTACCCACCGGGCGGTATCACTGACAGTGCCACAAGGATGGTCGTTCAAAAAATACAAGAACAAAGCTCATGGGCGATTGTGATTGACAATAAGCCTGGAGCCAACTCCATTCTGGGCGCCGACATCGTGGCCCGAGCAACTCCCGATGGCTACACATTTCTCACGGTGATTGGCGCCCATGCTGCCAATGCCACCTTGTACTCAGGCCGCTTGCCGTTTGATGTCGTCAAAAGCTTTTCGCCTGTATCTTTGGTAGGCATTGCGCCCTTACTGATCACTGCCAACAACGATTTGCCCGTCAAAGATATCAAGGAATTGATTGCCTATGCCAAGGCCAATCCAGGCAAGCTCTCCTTTGGTTCTTCCGGCGTGGGTGCGGCAGCGCACTTGACTCAAGAGCTCTTAAAACAAGTGAGTGGGATCGACATGGTGCATGTCCCCTATAAAGGAACCGCACCCGCCATGAGTGACTTGATGGCAGGAAGCATCCAAATCTTGACCGACACCCCCAGCGCCTTGATGCCGCAAGTGCGAGCTGGAAAAATAAAGGCTTTGGCCGTGTTTTCCGCTAAGCGAGTACCCGGAACTTTGGAGGTGCCCACCATCACCGAGGCAGGCGGCCCCGCGATCGATGGATCAACCTGGGTTCTTTTTTTGGCGCCGGCTGGAACACCCAAAGAAATCGTGAACAAAATGTCCGCTGAAGTCTCCAAGGCTGTTCACAGCAACGAGATGCTGGCCAAATTTGAAAATCTGGGAATTGAGGCCGTTGGAAGCACACCAGACGAGGCCGGCAAATTCTTGAATGAAGAAATCGTCAAGTGGGCGAAGGTGATTTCTGCGGCCAATGTAAAGGCGGAGTAACTGCTCTCACCAAAGGTCTACATTGGTGTTCCTTGGTCTAAATGGGCAAGCTTTGCTCAAAATGGTTGTAAAGCCAAAGGGCTGTCATTTCAATCTGATACAGTTCTAATGGTACACCTCATGGCTTTGAGCATGGCTCAGTATGAGGTGCCCTTAGATTTTGAATAAAGCACTCCCACCGATGAAGACCGTTCAACTTGGCACCTCCGACCTGCAGGTGACCCCCATTTGCCTAGGCACAATGACTTTTGGCGAACAAGTCAGTGAGATAAATTCACACGCCATATTGGATCACGCCATAGATCGAGGCATTAATTTTATCGATACGGCAGAGATGTACTCGGTGCCCCCGAGGGCAGAGACCTTTAACCTCACAGAGAAAATCATTGGGCACTGGCTCCAAAATAAACCCAGTCAACGCGACAAAATCCTCATTGCCACCAAAGTCGCTGGCCCCTCGCGGGGTATGCCTTGGGTAAGAGGCGGGAGCCCCGACTTGACGGCCAAGGACATTCGGGAGGCCTGTCACAACAGTTTGAAGCGACTCAATATTGATTGTATCGATTTGTACCAAATTCACTGGCCTGTCAGACATGTCCCAGCCTTTGGTATCCGTGACTTCAACCCCGCTATGCTGGACTCCTCAACCTCGTCGATTCACGAACAGTTAGAGGCTTTGGGCCAATTGGTCTCCGAGGGGAAAGTTCGGGCCGTTGGACTCTCCAATGAAACACCCTATGGGCTTGGTGAATTCATCAAAATGTCTGAGTTGCATGGACTCCCACGGGTTGCCAGCGTGCAAAATCCCTATTGTTTGGTCAACCGCCTAGTGGAGAATGCACTTGATGAGAGTCTTTACCACTATAAGGTGGCTCTTTTAGCTTATTCGCCTTTGGCCTTTGGCTTACTCACTGGGAAGTATGATGCATCAGGCACGGTTGGGCCCAATGCCCCTCAAAATGCTCGGATTGCCAAGTTCGAGTCGGTGCGCAAACAGCGTTGGGGTCGAGAGTCAGCGCTGGTCGCCTCTCGGCTATACAACGCCTTGGCAAGAGACCACGGCTTAACACCCACCCAGATGGCCTTGGCGTTTTGTTACACCAAGTGGCAAGTCACCAGCACCATCATTGGTGTCACGTCCATTGCGCAATTGGATGAAAATTGTGATGCATTGGGCACGACACTCGATCCCGCCATTTTGGATGCAATCGATGCCATCCGTGCAGCTCACAAAGACCCAGCTTATTAAATCATCAAATTTAGGTCAACCCTAAGACCGTGTCACTACCCCAAGTCGACACTTTTCAAATAAGCGCCCATTTCAGTTTTTTCAATGCGACCATTCGCATCGATGAACCAGTGTTCGCTGCTTAACATCGGCTTACCGTTCAGTCTTGCGCTCATCCACTGGGCAGTGTATATCCCGGGATTGGGACCCAAATTGGTACTCGGCACATTGCCCACCGAATGCCTAGAGTCTTGATAGACCAACAGTTGCTTTGGCCCACCCAAGGTGTTCATCAGCCGCTCGGTGTGTATCATGGGGCTTAGCTCATCTGAGCCCCCTGCCACACAAAGATAAGGCACCTTCAGCCTCTCAGCATGACCCACCCACGTGAGGGTTTGCCTAAATTGATCAAACTGATTTTCATCTGTCATTCCAGACATGTACATGAAACGCATTTTAAAAGTCGGTGAAGCCTCTTCAAAAATCGTGTGGCATCCAGGCTCCAAACAAGTAGAACCCACCGCCACCGCCTTGATACGGGGCTCATAAGATGCGGCGATGGTTGCAAAGAAGGACCCAAACGAGGAACCCGTCATGCCCACACGGTTGAGGTCAACCTCAGGCTGCTGAGCCAGCCAGGCCAAGGCGGCTGTTCCCGTCTCCTTCCAAGCCTGCATGCTTACATGAACTCCCATCACAGCACTCTCATATTGACCCGGTCCCTCCAAGACCAAGACAGCAATACCTCGCTCCAAGTAGCGGTCGCCATACAAGGCGACGCCAGTTTCTTTAAAACCATCCATGCCAGGGATGGCCACAATACAGGGCACTTTGCCTGAGGAAGAGTTTTTAGGTAAGTGAAACCATCCCGCCAACTTTTGACCGTTAGAAAGAGGTACCCAAGCAGCCACCACTTTGTGGTCCGCATACTGTGCATACTTTAAATAGCAAGCGCGTTTACGCTCGTTGTTTCTTCGGTTATGTTCGCTGTTGGTGTCAAATGTCCATTGAGAGGCGGCCCAATGAACGGCTGCGATGAAGTAGTGTTGGCGGGCAGAAATGGGGTCGCCCTCTTGTTCACTCTCTTTGCCTAAATTTTCACGCCGTTTGGCCTGAGCTTCAAAAGCAGGAGTGATATCGGCATACTTGGTCACGCGTGCACGAATGGCCGCGAAATCCGCATTGGCCTCTGGACCACAAGGGGCGTTATAGAGTAAGGATCGGGGCTGATCCCAATCGATGCCATTGGCACGGATGATATTGTCCAGTACCCAACGCTGCTCGACCCAACGCCGAGTCATTGGACCATCGTGCTTGAGGGGGGGGACAGACGTCGACGCTTTAGGCAACCCCATCCCGGGAGTGGTCTTATCAACAGTTTGCGCATTAGCCTCATTGGCAGCCGCACCCACACCCGCCGTTGAGACTAAAAGAGTAGCGGACTTGAGAAAACTTCTACGCTCGGTCCCATCTTGATTTGTAAAGGTTAAGTTGTCATGGCTCATGTGAAGCTCCCGGATGAAGTCGACGATCAATTGATGATGACACTGTCGAGCATCAGCAGAAATCAAGCGATAGTAAAATCCCTTAATACCAAGGTTAACCCTAGGCCCACGGTTGAGCTTTCTTTTGGATCATTGTTTAGTTTTGAATCATTGAACCGCTCTCCTTTTCAATCCCACAAGACTGAGCCTTGAATCCCCCTGTTGAGCCAATCGCCTTTGAGCTTCAAGCCACTTATTCACCGCTTCCAACTTCTTCACCTACTCCACATCAAAGAATCCTCTTATGCACCTCAATGACCAGAAAATGAAACATTGGATACCGCATTTGGTGCTTTCAATCGTTCTCTACTCTCTCTCCCTGGGGTTACTGGCCGCAACTCAAACCAACTCGTCTAACTCCACCCCAGGAGGAGCGAGCGGCTTAGAGTTTCCGCACGCACCAGTGAAAATGATTGTGCCCTTTCCACCTGGAGGTCCAACTGACACTTTGGGTAGACTCATTGGTATGAAACTGCAAGAGATCTGGGGCCAACCCGTGATCATTGACTACAAAGCAGGCGCGGGTACCGTGATTGGCGTTGACTATGTGGCCAAATCCAATCCTGACGGTTACACCATTGGCATGATCAACTCAGCATTTGCGGTCAATCCGTCTTTGTACAAAAATCTACCCTATGACTCGATCAAAGATATCGAGCCGATCACCTTGGTTGCCAATTTGCAGCTTGCCATAGTGGCCCAACCCAATGCACCCTTTGATACGCTAAGCGAGATGATTGCTTACGCAAAGAAAAATCCTGAAAAGCTAAGCTATGGGACTCCTGGGACAGGTAGCACAACACACCTGGGTACGGAATTGCTGAAAAAAACAGCCAATTTTCAGATGGCCCACATTCCTTACAAAGGCAGTGCACAAGCTCATGGCGAACTCTTGGGTGGACGTTTGGATGTGGTGGTCGATCCGTTTTTATCGGTCATGCCCTATGTGAAAGCGGGCAAAATGAAAGTCATCGCTACCTTAGGGGATAAAAAATTAAAAGGATTCAACTATCCCCTCGCCCAAGAAGTGGTTCCAGGTTTCAATGTTAATGCCTTGCTGGGTTTTGTGGCACCCAAAGGCACACCGATCGGAGTCGTACAAAAAATACAACTCGACATTGCTAAGGTGATGTCACTGCCCGATCTTCAAAAAAGAAGCGATGAGTTTGCCATGGATATCGTAGCCTCCAAGCCCGATGAATTCAGTGCATTCTTATTAAGTGAGATGAAAAAATGGTCTAAAGTGGTGAGCGATTCAAAAATCACAGCTGATTAAACTCTAACGACAAGATTGTGGACACCAATACATGACACTTGAACTCAAACCCATGCATCCCCTGTTCGTTGCCGAGGCCTGTGGGGTGGATTTAAAAAAACCAATTCAAGATACTGACCGCAAAGCCATCAATGCCGCCATGAATCAATATGGTGTCTTGGTTTGGCGGGGTCAGGATTTGAGTGGAGATGAGCAAATTGCGTTCTCTGAAACGTTTGGTCCTCTGGATATCGGCCTTAAACGAGTTTTTCAGCGCAAAGAGCGTCTTCACGACGAACGACTCATCGATATCTCAAACGTTGACCTCCATGGAGAGGTTAACAAACGCGACTCCCCCAAAAACTTGTCCAGTTTTGCCAATCAACTCTGGCACTCCGACAGCTCCTTTATGTCACCCAAAGCGGCTTACTCTATGCTCCACGCTTTAATCATTCCCGGGGAGGGAGGCAACACCGAGTTTACCGATTTGAGAGCCGCCTACGATAGCCTTTCTCCCGCCCTTCAGCGAGAGGTCGAGGGCTTATCAGCAGAACACTATGCATTGCACACTCGGCAGTTGCTAGGAGACGATGCCTATACCGATGAACAAAAAAAGGCCATTGCGCCTGCCGTTTGGCCCTTGGTTCAGACCCATTCTGGCTCGGGCAGAAAACTCCTCTTTGTGGGCGTTCATGCCCACCGCATCATTGATTGGCCCGTGGCCGAAGGACGAATATTTTTACTCGACTTGCTGGAACACGCCACTCAGTCGTCCTTTGTTTACTCCCATCAGTGGCGTGTGGGTGATCTACTGATGTGGGACAACCGCAGCACGCTGCACCGTGGTCGACGCTACAACCTCAATGAGAGGCGAGAGCTCAGACGCACAACCCTAAACGACACTCCCCAAGCCCGTTTAGATGCCTAAGCCTAACGGGGGATGAATGAAAGTGATAAGGTCCATCCTCTTTACAGGAGTCTTTGCCTTGTTGACATTGACTTGCTTCGCTTATGAAAATTTGGCCGCCAAGCAAAGATACACCGATGCGCTCAATTGCACAAGTTCTAGAATCGTCAACAACGCCACCAAGGCCCATCAAAACTTGCTCCAAGCCCAAGCGCTTGATAAAAGCAAGCTCACTTTGGTGGGCCCAGATCCCAACAGCGAAAAGTTATTAAACGACGCCGCTCTAAACCTTGAGGCCTACTCCAGTGCCAACAATCCCAATCACCACTGCTATCAGGCAGTTTTATCGCTGATGAATTGCTACCATCTGGACAACTGCCAATGAGGCTTGAGTTGTCCTAAAAAATGCCCACCCCCGCTCACCCTGGCTCATTCAAAGGCTCTCAAATCCAGCGCAAAAGTGTATGCACGAGCCTCTTATGGCTTGGCTAGTAGGTGCTCGGTATTGGTGTGACGAATTTGCTCAACCACGTCCACTCCAAGACCAAGATCAGAAAGCGCTTGGGCCTGGAGGTCCATCGGAACATACGGATAGTCACTTCCGTAGAGCACTTGGCTGCTGGGGACTAGTTTCAGTAAGGCCGCCATGGCTGCGGGATGAGTGGCATTGGCCGTGTCGTAATACAAGCGCCTAAACTCTGCCTCAATACCATTGGGTGCAATTTGAGCAATATTTTTAGCATTGCCTTGAAAGAAATTGATTCGACCCGCCAGCATTGGGATAGTGCCTCCCCCGTGGGAGAAGATCCATTTGATATCCCGAAATTTGGCCAAACTGCCCGACAAAAGTAAGTTGAGCACGGCTCGAGTCGTGTCATGCGGTACTTCAATCACCGCCGGGTAGGTGCCGATGGGCAGTCTGGCACAACACGCAGCGGCCAGAGGATGGAAATAGACCACCGCTTTTCTGCGATTGAGCTCTGCAAATATAGGCGCAAAGTCAGGGTGTCCTGGCCACTTGTCTCCATAGTTCGTCTGTAGTCCCACACCATCAGCCCCCAGCACATCAAAGGCGTAGTCAATTTCCTTCAAAGTGCTGGGCACATCGAGCATGGTCAATGCAGCAAAGAGTCCAAAGCGACCAGGATGCTCCTTGACCACTCGAGCACCATAATCATTGACCAATTTGACCATTCGGTTGATCTCGGGTGTGCTCCAATCGAACCACACCCCGGGGGTGGAGGCCAACGATAAGATTGCTTTGGTCACCCCCGCTTGATCCATGGCCTTCATGGCCGATTCAAGAGTCCAGGACTGCACTTGAGGGAAATGAGGAATGTGGCGTTGATCCTCATAGTCCATCCATGCCTTTAAATACTCTGGTGGATAAAAGTGATGATGGGTATCGATCAAAGGAGCAGAAGTGGTCTGAGCCCAACTTGGCAAACTCCCCAAGACACCGAGCGAGCCCAAGCCACCGATGAGGGCCTCCCCTACTCCCACTGAGCTCGCAAGACCGAGTGCAGAGCCTAGAAACTTGCGACGATTCGACCTTGAGCCTTGAATGGGTTTGGCTGTCAAAGACTCTTTTTGACAAGGAATACACCCTTTTTGGGCGTGCGTACAACCCCAAAGAGACAATTTTTTATACATATGAACTCCTTTGAATTGGAATAAATCAACGATCTCGACTAAAGTCAATCTTCCTTACAACATCTAGCCACTGGGTTTTCTCAAAGCTCAACAATTTTGCAAACTCCTCTGGAGTACTCACTTGGGCATCAATACCGCTTGCGAGCATGGACTCTTGCACAGGCTTGGCAAGACTGGACTGAGCCATGGACTGTGCAATTTTTTGAACGATCTCCGCATTCATATTGGCTGGCCCAATCAAACCATACCAAGTTGAAATCACAACTCCTGGCAGCCCCTCCTCTGCCAAGGAGGGTACATCGGGCATAAGCGGTGAACGCTGCTTGGTGGCCAAACCCAAGGCCCTCAAATGGTCCGCCTTGATGTGCTGCATCACAGCAGGTGGGGTAGAGAAAGTGAGTTGCACTCTTGCTGCCAACAAGTCCACCAGTGCTGGCCCGCTGCCTTTGTAAGGAATATGGATAGCCTTGATTCCAGCTTGTGCGAGGAACACTTCCATGGCCAAATGGGTAAGCCCACCACTTCCCCCCGATGAGTAACTGAGCTCGTTGGGATGAGACTTGGCGTAATTGATCAAATCGCGGATAGTCTTGAAATTCGAGTTGCTGTTGGTCACGATCACCAAAGGGGTGGATGCCAAAACGGCAATGGGCGTGAAGTCCTTGCTTGCATCGAAGACGAATTTTTGCGTCAAAATGGCATCAATGAACTGAGAAACACTGATAAAGCCCAAGGTGTGACCATCCGCAAGGGAGGATGCGATGATGTCGAGGCCAATCATCCCCGACCCCCCAGATCGATTGTCGACAATGACCGATTGATGCAAGGCTTCACTGGCAATCAAGGCAAATTTTCGAGCGGTAAAATCCGTCCCTGCACCGGGTGCTGTAGGCACCACCCATCGGATCGGCTTACTGGGATAGTCTGCAGCATGGGCCATATTGGATATCGCCAAAGTCAATGCCAATCCCAATGACAAGATCAATCGTGTGACAAAGCCAATACCAATACCAAAACCAATCTCAATGCCGCTGGCAAAGTCTAGACTCAATAATGTAGAGGTCCATTTGAGTACCCCATCCCTCAACGAAGACTTTTCTTGTGGACAAGGAGGGATTCGCCAACTGTACGCACAAGTGTCACCGTTTGTCTGCTGTTTGAGTCTTGGATGAGTTGCATTCGTCATAGTTAACTCCATGGTCTGTTGACTCTAAAAGCCCAAGCGCTGCATCAATCGAGTTTGATATTGTTCTTTTGAACCAACCCTACCCATTTGGCGATTTCATCTTTGAGAAATTGTTGCTGCTCATTGACGGGGATATTGATGATGCGCCCGCCGTCTTTTTCAACTTGAGTCATGAACTCTGGATCTTTGTTGATCACCATGAGTGCTTGTCTTAACCTATTCACAGTGGCGGGAGGTGTGTCTTTGGGGGCAAAGACGCCAAACCAACTCTCACCCGTGAATTTCGTGAGACCAGTCTCGTTAATGGTGGGCACCAACGGCAAGAGGGGGGAACGGTCTGTGGCTGACAATGCGAGCCCCTTTAGCTTCCCGTTGAGGATCAATTGCTTTGACGCCGACATGTTGTCAAACATCACATCGACTCGTCCAGCCATCATTTCTTGGTATCCCTGGGCCGCGCCTTTAAAGGGCACTTGAAGGGTCTGTAGCCCCAAGGCGTTGAGCAAAATTTCGCCCCACACGTGTTGAAGTGTGCCGATACCGGCAGTCCCAAATGTGATGGGCTTATTTTGTTCCTTGGCAAATTTAACAAACTCAGCTAGGCTACTCACAGGCATGTCTGGGCGAGTGAGAAAAACAAATGAGTAACCCGATAGGTAGCCCAGGGGCACAAAATCTCGATCCGGTTCATAGCTCAAATTCTTGATCAAGGCCTTATTCATGACCATGTTGAACAATCCCCCAATCATGAGCGTATAACCATCCGCTGGTGAGTTGGCAACATATTCGGTACCGATTAAAGAACCTGCACCACTTTTATTTTCCACCACTGTGGCCACTTTGAGTTGTTCGGAGAGCTTTTGCGCAATCCTTCTCCCAATCAAGTCGGTACCACCCCCAGCAGCTTGTGGAACAATGATCTTGATGGGATGGCTCGGAAAGTCATTGCTAGGAGTCTGGGCATGGGCCAAACCTGCCAAAACTGCCCAACTGGTCAAAACCAATAAGCCTATGCAAGCTGAGCTGAAAAACGTTTTGACCCCAAACCTCAAGGTTTCGCTGTATCTAAAAGCCAAAGAGTGAATTGCAGAGTTCTTCATAGGGTTTAGATTCCATTAAGAGTTTAGGCCGTGCGAGTTTCAACCACCCAAGACCTAGTGAGTTATGACAATAGTCCAATCCTAGTGACAATTTCACTCAACACATTGGGTATTTGTCTTCTGGATGAATGGTCCTATTTATGCTAGATTTAAAGCTTTGATGCCCAAGCTTAAAAGCCCTTTACCATGACCAGTGCCACTCAACTTCCCCACCTCACTTTGAGACACGTTGGGATGTTTGTTCGAGATATCCATAAGATGTCAGCTTTTTACAAAGAAGTCCTTGGATTCACCCAAACGGATGCAGGTCATGTGAGAGGACACGATGTCGTCTTCTTGACCCGTGACGCCAAAGCGCACCATCAACTCGTGATGGAGTCTGGCAGAACGCACCACACTGGCTCAGGGTTTGGATTGCAGCAAATTTCTTTTCAAGTGAGCGCCTTGGATGATTTGCGTCTCATGCACGCGATTGTGAAAGACCGCAATGATGTGAGTCTCATTCAAACCGTTGATCACGGCAATTCTTGGTCACTTTATTTCAGGGATCCTGAGGACAATCGAGTGGAAATCTACTCAGATACGCCTTGGCACATTCCACAACCCTATTTAGAGCCTCTTAATCTTGAGGCAAGCGATGTGGAAATTCATTCAACCACATCCCAAAAGGTCCAACTCCAAGCTGGCTACCAACCCATGAATGACTGGCAAGCTGAGCTTGACTTAAAGATGAAACGCTGAGTGTTTGAGGGGTGCTCAAAGCTTTAGTTTTCCTTTAAAACTCACGTTGAGAGAGAGTCCACTTAAAGCGTTGAGAATAGGCTCCAATGGAGTTTGTCAGTTAGAATTATGGGTGTCAAAACCTCATACTTTTTTCAATAAAAATCCATGTCAATTTCTAAAGAAGTCAACGAAACCCTCTGTAAAACTGGCCCCAACACGAGCATGGGTCGATTGTTCAGACGCTATTGGATCCCCTTATTGATTTCAAGCGAATTACCAGAAAATGATGGTGCACCTCTCAGGGTAACAATCCTGTCGGAAAAATTATTGGCATTTCGAAACACCGATGGAAGTGTTGGACTCATTGACGAATTCTGCGCCCACCGAGGCGTTTCGTTGTGGTTTGGCCGCAATGAAGAACACGGTATCCGATGCCCCTACCATGGATGGAAATACGATATCAATGGTCAATGCGTAGATGTCCCCTCTGAAAGCGAGGATAGCGGTTATGCCAAGCGCATCAAACTCACCTCTTACCCCTGTATCGAGCAAGGGGGCGTGATTTGGACCTATATGGGCGAGCCCAGTGAGCAACCCCCGCTGCCCAAATTCGAATGGAATTTGGTCCCCAGTGAAAACCGTTATGTCTCCAAAAGGCTTCAAGAATGCAATTACATGCAAGCCATGGAAGGAGGCATTGACTCCAGCCATGTCTCCTTTTTACACAGCGGGGAACTTCACACCGACCCCTTGCACAAAGGCACCAAAGGCGCCAAATTTCAAGGCGACAAAAAACCTTACTTTGAAGTTCAAGAGTCCAGTGGAGGTCTTTTGATTGGCGCACGAAGAAACGCTGAGCCAGGCTTTTATTACTGGAGAATCTCGCAATGGATCATGCCGTGGTACACCATGATTCCACCTTATGGAGAGAATGCTCTCAATGGCCATGCATTCGTGCCCATTGACGACGAAAACTGCTGGGTATGGAGCATGACTTATAAGCCCGCTGCGCCTTTGAGCGAAAAAGAAATTCACTCCATGGACAACGGTGAAGGGATGTACGCTGAATTAATACCTGGCACATACTTACCTGTAGCCAACAAGCGAAACGATTATCTGATCGATCGCGAGCTTCAAAAGACAGGTCGTTACTACAGCGGTGTGAAGGGCATTGGAATGCAAGATGCATCTTTGCAAGAGAGCATGGGTCCTTTACAGGATCGAAGCGTCGAGAATTTGGTCTCTACGGACAACGCCATCATCATGGCACGCAACCGCTTACTAAAAGCATCCAAAAACTTGGAAAACGGCATCACCCCTCCTGGCCTGGATCAAGAATCACATTTTGTGCGCTCTGCCTCAGTCGAGTTGCCTGTAGGTATTCCTTTCAAAGAGGCTGCAGCGGAGAATTTAAAAGCCAGTATTGGAAAGTCGCACGTCTCCAAGATTTCTGTTTAAGTGGGCTGGTCTATGAAAATTGGTTCGCTTATTGCTGCCGCACTTGGCGGTGTCGTGACTGCTTTTGGTTACCTCTCGCCGTGTTTTGCTCAAACAACCTCGCAGCCCACCAATACCAGTGCCCCACTGCAGTTCGTAGTCCCCTCCTCGGCGGGGACCACTGGGGACCAATTGGCGAGATTAATCGGGGCCAAGATCACGCAACGCACTGGCTCACCCGTCATGGTCGATAACCGCTTGGGGGCGGGAGGTTTGATTGGGATTGATTACGTGGCAAAGGCCCCGGCTGATGGCAAAACCTTTTTGTTCTCTGCCACAGCATTCAGTACATTGGCGGCACTCAGAAATGATTTGCCCTATGACCCGATCAAAAACTTTTCACCAGTCATTTTGCTCGGTACAAGTCCCTTGGTCTTTGTGGTCACCAACTCGGTGCCCGCTCAAACCATGAAAGAGTTTGTAGAGTATGTCGGCAAGCAACGCCCACTCTCGGTGAACTATGCCTCCCCCGGTGTAGGGAGCGTTCATCACTTGAGCATGGAGATGTTTTTACAGCACACCGGGCTTCAAATGACTCATGTGCCTTATAAGGCCAGCGCCAATTCTTTAACAGACATTGTGGCCGGCCATGTGCAATCCGGATTCGTGGTCTTACAAACCGCTGCACCATTGGTACAAAATGGCAAAATGCGCGTCCTCGCAGTCATGGGTACCAACCGATCTTCACAGTTTCCCTCTTCACCTACTTTTATTGAATCTGGCTTTAATTTACCAATCATCAACGCTTGGTTTGGAATTTCAGCACCCGCCAACTCCCCACCCGCCGCCTTATTGGCATTCAATGCAGAGATCAACCAAATCTTAAAACTCCCAGATGTTCAATTGGCGATGCAAAAAATGGGCGTTAATCCTGTAGGTGGTGCCAGCGAAAAACTTGATACCTTGGTGAAAAACGAAATCAAAATCTGGAGTCAAGTGGTCAAAAAGGCAGAGATCACTCTCGACTAATCCTCACGAAAGTCACTATTTTGAAGCCTCACTCTATATTGGCCGCTGTTGCCTATCCAGATTTACAAGTTCAATTAAAAGAATTTGAGGTCCCTGTGATTACTGAATCGACGGGACTCTTGAAGGTGGAAAAAACAGGAATATGCGGCAGCGACTGGCCTTACTTTAAAACCTACCCCAGCAGCAAAGGCCCCATGATCTTGGGTCACGAGACAGTGGGTACGATCACCGATATCGGTGCACAAGCGTTTTCACATTGGGGAGTGAAGTCCGGAGACCGAGTGGCTCTTGAGGAGTATTTGCCTTGCGGTCATTGTCATTACTGCAGAACAGGGGATTTCAGACTCTGCGATGAAACCGACACCTTGCTGGGTAATGGTGTTCGCTATGGATCAACCCCCACGTCCCTTGAGCCTTCCCTTTGGGGTGGATACGCACAATATCAGTTCTTGCATGCAAAAACAGTTTTTCATCAAGTTCCCAGTGGTGTGAGCTCTGACCTGGCAACCTTGGCGCTGCCACTTGGCAATGGCATTGAGTGGGCCGTCTTGCAAGGTGGTGCCACTCTGGGCAAATGCATTGTGATTCAGGGTCCAGGACAACAAGGTTTGGCATGCGTGGTCGCGGCCAAGCAAGCGGGAGCGTCCTTGATCATCGTCACCGGCTTAAAGCGCGATGTCCATCGGTTGGCCCTTGCCAAAGAGTTGGGTGCGCATCACACCTTGTGTGTGGATGAGGTGGATTTACTCGAGAGCGTTGCGGATTTGACCGGAGGCTTCTTAGCTGATGTGGTGATTGACTGCGCCTCTGGTGGTACAGACACCATTGTCTCGGCCATTCAAATTGCTAGAAAAGGTGGACTTGTGATGCTGTGTGGGCGAAAAGGCGTCCCTCTTGAGCAGTTTCATAGCGATCAGCTCTTTAGAAAGCACCTGACCTTAAGAGGAATGCGCGGCCACAGTTACCAAGCCGTAGAGATGGCGCTAGAGATTATCGCCTCCAAGCAATTTGCACTCGAAAAGCTCTGTACCCATCATTTCAAATTGGCAGAACTCAAAGATGCACTTCTCACCGTTGGAGGCCAAGGCCAAGCAGGTGCTATCCATTGTGTGGTCGACCCTTGGAGTTGAACAACTTTGACTGGACCTGAGTCCAGGCAGTTCAGAAAACTCTATCCACTGAGCACCGCCAAGCCCTGGTGTTCAATCACTCCGGTTCAATACCGGCTTGCTTGATCACCCGCCCCCAACGCGCAGACTCACTGAGTTGAAATTGTCCTAGCGCCTCGGGTGTAGATAAAGCAAGCTCAGCACTTGTCAGGCGGAGATAGTTTTGTACCTCAGGTGAGGTGGAAGCTTTGGCAAACAACTCATTGAGCTTATTCACCACGGCAATGGGTGTACCCGCAGGCAAATACACAGCGTTCCAGTAAGACATATCGTAGCCTTTGATGCCAGCCTCCTCCATGGTCGGGATGCTCGCAATGGAGGGAAGTCTTTTTTGCCCACTGACAGCCAAAGCCCTGAGCTTATTGGAGTGAATTTGGGGTACACCTGTGGCAGCATCGGTGAACATGAAATCGATTTGCCCTCCCATCAAATCGGTGATGGACATGGGGTTACTTTTATAGGGAATACTTTTAACATTAATGTTGGCCAGTTGTTTGAACATCTCACTGGCAACTCGACTGGAAGAACTTCCACTGCCGAAATTCAACTCACCAGGTCTTTTCTTGGCCTCTGCGATGATATCGTCCACGCTTTTGTACTTGGAGTTGATATTGACCACCAAGGCCATATGACCGATAGAGAGTAGTGCGACGGGCGCAAAATCCTTGATGGGATCATAGGGCAAGTTTTTGTACAAATGCTCGTTGGCTGCATGCGTCGTATTGGTTGTGTAGAGGGCTGTGTAGCCATCGGGCAGTGCTTTGGCCACGTTTTGAACGGCGATGAATCCATTTCCGCCCGGCTTGGGCTCGACAATCACCGGTACGCCCGTGAGTTGAGAGATCACTTGAGCATAGGTTCTAGCAGCTTGATCACTGCCTGAGCCCGCAGCAAACGGTACGATGAACTTGATGGGTTTACTGGGGTAGTCTTGCGCCCAAGGCTTTGACGCAAAAAAGGTACTCATCGCCCATGTCAAAAGAATGATGGCGGTTTTGAGGCATTGATTCATGGTGTGTAGTGTGCGTTGTGTTCACCGAGTTGAGGTGCACCCGATGAAATGGGGGGTCTCACCCCGTCAAAGGACAAGGGTAAGCCGGTGAGAGAAAAACCCTCCCCAGGGACCTCTTGTCTGAGGCAAAGAGCCTGAACTTGCGGGTGCTCCAGGGTTTCTGGCACTGAAAAAATAGGCGAACACGGTACTCCTGCTGCCTCAAACACTTCCACCCAATGGTGCTTGGAGTGAACTAAAAGTTGAGGGCACAATTCTTGGAGCAATTCCTCTTTATGCAGTAAGCGTTGACGGTTCGTGGCAAACCGAGGATCTTCAATCCATTGCTCTTGACCAAGGACTGTGCTTAACTTGGCAAACAATCGATCATTACCGCAACAAATCAGTAAAGGACCATCGGCGGTATCAAACGCTTCGTATGGCACGAAATTGGGGTGGCCAGAGGCGTGACGAACTGGCAACTGCTGCTGGTTAAGATAAGCCTCGGACTTTTGACCATTCCACACCAAAGCAGTTTCCAGTAGGGAAGCATTGACCACACCACCTTGGTGGGTATGACGACGTTTCTCTAGCATTGACAACACGCCAATCACAGCCCACATGCCAGTCCCTTGATCGCAAACGGAGGCCCCGATACGAATGGGCGGATCATCCGGACCACCGTTGGTGCTCGACAAGCCACTAAAAGCTTGGATCAAGGGCTCATAGCCTGGCCTCATACTCATCGGTCCTTTGTGACCAAAGGCTGATATTTCACAGAAAATTAATTTTGGAAATTTCTGACAAAGTGTCTGCCCATCAAGTCCCAAGGCTTGCGTCACCCCAGGACGCAAGTTGTGGATCAAGATGTCCGCCTCAACCAACAGACCCATCAGGGCTTGAACACCTTCATGACTTTTAAGGTCCAGGGCAATGGATTTTTTTCCGCGGTTGAACAAATGGAAATTAAGAGCATCTCCATTGTGAAAGGCAGGCCCCATGTGCCTTGCATCGTCACCGTCCTCACATTTCTCGATCTTCAAAACCTCAGCCCCCAAGTCGCTCAAAATGGAGCCGGCAAAGGGTGCAGATAAAACTTGCCCGAGTTCGATCACCCGAATTCCGTTGAGGGGCAATACAGTTTCAGTTGGACCAGTTGAATTCATGAAGACTCAAAAATTGATGTATTGGTTGACCCAGAGGCGCTCTTGTGTTGATTCAAACATCAACAGCCAAAGCGAGAATTCATTTTATCGTGCAAAAAGTGCTACCAACGTAGTGTTAACCAAGATACACACTGCGGGTTCATTGGAGTAGAGTATGACACTTGAGAGAGTCATACTGAGCTGACCCGGATAGACCCTTCACGCGTGGGTCAACAGGTCATCGTGCTCCTCAAAAATGGGGTTAAAACACCTCAACCAATACCGTTGACTCATTGATCACTATTTTGAGCGCACTTGGCATGATCAAAAGTATTTCTATCTTAAGCCGTCAGCCTCATTTGAGCCATGACGAATTTCTTCACCTGTGGGAGCACGAGCACGCGCCTTTGGCCAAACAAGTGCCGCACCTTTTGCGTTATGTTTTGTCACCTGTGGATTCGCAATTTAATAGAAACGACATCACCGCGCATGGCATCGAAGTCGACGGGGTGGCTGAGCTGTGGTATGAAAGCCTTGAATCGATGCAATGGGCTTCTCAGTCCCCTCAGATGAAAATTTTGAGAAGCCACGGCGCTCAAATCATCGGTAGCATCACCAATTGCCTGACCCATGAGATTGAAATTATCCCCCTCCTCCCAACTTCAAAATAAGAACCTCACCTAGCCGCTTTGAGCTCATGAAACCCTTTGCTATGAAAACATTGAATTCACTCACATTTTCCATCGCCTTGGTGCTGAGCCTGACCTTAAAAGCGCAGGCTCAAACTGCCCCAACCGCACCAGCGCCAGCACCCCAAGATTGGCCGCAAAAAACTATTCACCTGATCTCACCATTTTCAGCAGGCAGCTCGGTCGACATTATGGCCAGACTCATCTCACCTCCTTTGTCTAAGATGCTGGGACAAGCAGTGGTGGTGGAGAATAAGGCAGGAGCTGGCGGTAATTTAGGTGCAGATGCCGTGGCCAAGGCCGCAGCTGATGGGTATACGCTAGGGATCGTGACCACAGGCCCCATGGCCATCAACCCCAGCCTCATGGCCCATGTGCCGTATAACCCGGTTAAAGATTTTGCACCCGTTGTGCTCTTGGCAGCGGGTCCCAATGTGTTGGTGGTCAACGCCAATATGCCGGTGAACAACTTGGATGATTTGATCAAACTCCTAAAAGCCAATCCCGGTAAATACTCGTATGGCTCCTCTGGGGTGGGCAGTACCAACCATTTGGCCGGTGAGCTTTTCGCCTTCAAAACCAATACAAAAATGATCCACATCCCCTATAAAGGCAATCAAGATGCGCTCAATGATGTCCTCAGTGGACAAATCACCATGACCTTCTCAGGGCTACAACCCTTGCTCTCCAACCTACAAGCCGGAAAGATCAAAGCGTTGGTGATTGCGGGAGATAAACGCATGCCAGCCATCGCCGATGTTCCCACAGTCGCAGAGGTGGGCTTAAAGGGTGCTGAGGTCATGCCCTGGTATGGCGTTGTGGCGCCCGCAGGTACGCCGGCCAGTGTCATTCACTTACTCAACAAAAACATCTCGGAGATCATGGCGCGCCCAGAGATTTACAACCAATTCAAATCAAACGGCTCAGAGCCCAACACGGGCACTCCAGCACAATTTGCAGAACTGATAGCCAGTGACGTGGAGCGCTGGGGCGAGGTGATCAAACGCGCAGGCATCCAAAGTCCATGAACACCGAGGAGAAGCTCTCCCCAACCTAGGTCACTCATTTCAAAAACATTTAACCTAGCATTTAATCCGTATTTAAACCAGAGGAGTATTTTTTCATGTACGCAGCCCCACCCGTCATAGAGACCGAAGTTTTCACCCGCATGCCCGATAAATTCAGACGAATGGGACATCCCTCGCATTGGGTTGACAAACGCGGTGCAGGACCGGTTCATTCTTTTCTAGAAGGTCCCTCCTTTGACAAAGAAGGGAACCTTTATTGTGTGGACATTCCCTATGGTCGTATTTTCAAAATCAATCCCAAAGGTGAATGGTCCGAATTTGCCGAGTTTGATGGTGAGCCCAATGGACTCAAAATTCACAAAGATGGTCGTCTCTTCGTGGCCGACCATAAGTTGGGGCTTCTCAGTTTTGACCCCAATACGGCTCACATGACTGTGGTTGAAAACCGCCCCAATCACGAAGGTTTCAAGGGCCTTAATGACCTCATCTTCGCCGCCAATGGAGACTTATTTTTCACAGATCAAGGGCAAAGCGCCATGAATGATCCCACGGGGCGTGCTTACCGCTTGCGATCAACGGGAGAGCTCGATTTACTCTTCACGGGTTTTGCAGGACCCAATGGCTTGGTGCTGAATAAAGAGGAAAACCTCTTATATGTGGCAGCGACTCGGACCAATAACATTATTTGCATTCCACTCTTACCTAAGCACGCTGGCGTTGGAAAAGTCGGCATGTTCATTCAACTCTCCGGTAGCCCCACCGGACCCGATGGAATGGCTTTGGGAGACAACGGAAACTTGGTGATTGTGCATGCAGGGTTTGGCACCGTTTGGGTCTTCAGTCCCTTAGGCGAGCCCCTATACAGAATCAAATCGTGTGCAGGCATGAGAACCACCAATGTGGCTTTTGGGGGAGAGGACATGAAAACCTTGTTCATCACCGAAGCCCAAGAGGGGGTGATCTTGAAGGCCAAGTTACCGTTTGCTGGTAAAAAAATGTTCTCTCACACCTGAGCGTACGCTCAGCGTGCGCTTGACAATCCTTAACACACAGGTTTTCATGACACCATGAATTTCAAATCCTTTCTTACCCTTTTGTCTTTCATGATGTGCATGGGCCTATGCTTGGCTGAGCAATGGCCCTCCAAGCCCATCCGCTTGGTGGTGCCCTACCCTCCTGGGGGTGGGACCGATGTGGTGGCGCGTTTGATCGCCGAGCCTTTGACCCAGGCCCTGAATCAATCGGTCTTTATTGACAACAAAGGGGGGGCGAACGGCATCATTGGTTGCAATTTTGTGGCCAATGCTCCTGCCGATGGCTACACCATTCTCCTCGTCCTTCCCTCTCAAATGTCGGTTAACCCAGCGCTTTATAAAAAATCCTCCTACGATCCCATCCAAGATTTCACCCCCATTATTCAACTGACATCTTTTGAAGTCGCCTTGGTGATTCATCCCTCACTTGAGGTGAACTCGGTCACCGAACTCATCAGTTATGCAAAATCCCATCCTGGCTCATTGAGTCTGGCCTCGGCCGGCACGGGAAGCTCAGGCCACATGGCCGCCATCTGGTTTGCCATGAAAACTGGAGTGGATTGGGTCCACATTCCCTTCAAGGGTGCAGGCCCCGCCTTTGCAGACTTGCTCGCGGGCAGCGAGCAAGTGATGTTTGCCACCACATTGTCTACACTGCCCCATGTTCGCAGTGGCAAACTCAAGGCCTTGGGGGTGACAGGAACCACCCGCTCTCCTGCAGCACCCGACATCCCTGCCATCGCAGAATCGGTGCCGGGATATGAATTTACGCAGTGGCACGGCTTGGTAGCCCCAGCCAAAACCCCTCCCGAGGTCATCGCCAAACTCAACAGCGAAATCGCTAAAATTTTAAGGAACCCTAAACTTCGCGAACGATTTGCGGCTCTGGGCTCTGAGGTGGTGGGTGGCTCGCCACAAGAATTCGATAAACTGATCAAGTCCGAGTTGACCCGCTATGCCGATATTGTGAAAATTACTGGAATGAAAGCCGAATAAAACAAAGACCTACGCGCACAACATACTCCTCCCCACACCCTCCTTTAAGTACAACAACATGATCGAATCCACGACCTCTCAGAACCAAGCCCCCGACTTGTCAGAGATTGTGGTCCAGGTGCGCAATGCTGTGGGTTATATCACCTTGAATCGTCCCAAGGCATTAAACACCTTGAATTTGAACATGGTGAGGATCATCCAAAGCACTCTCAAGGATTGGCTAAGCAACGACAAAGTTAAAGCTGTGGTGGTGCAAGGTAGTGGCGATAAAGCCTTTTGTGCCGGTGGGGATGTTCGAATCGTTCGCGACTATATTATTCAGAACCGGACCGACTATGACTTATTCTTCGAAGAAGAGTATGCTCTAAATGAATACATCTACCACTACCCCAAGCCCTATATAGCCGCGATGCACGGCATTGTGATGGGTGGAGGCATGGGGATTGCTCAAGGAGCGGGGCTTCGACTTGTGAATGAACACACCCGAATGGCCATGCCCGAAACCGCGATTGGATTCTTTCCCGATGTGGGTGCCAGTTATTTCTTAACGCGGCACGATAAAGCATTGGCGATCTATTTGGGCATGGTTGGTAAGGTTCTCAGTGCTGATGACGCCCTTTTTTGTAGACTCGCCGATTGGTACTTGCCCTCTCAGCATTGGCCTAGCCTTTTCTCTAGGCTTGAGGAGTTGGCCATGAGGGATATACCTTTTAAGCCCGACTGGAATAGCCTTCTCCCTGAGCTTGGGGGGAGACAGGAGATTGAGAGGTGTTACATCTCGCAACACTTAAAACACATCAGTGACATTTTCTCAAAACCGTCTGTACCCGAGATCTTGCAAGAACTGGAGCAATGCAATGACTCTGATTGGGCGCAAGAGACGTTGAAGAGTCTCTCTAAGAACTCCCCCTTTGCCATGCATGCCACCCAGCGTTTACTGAGTATGGGGGCGCAGTTAAACCTATCTGAATGCTTCAAGCTTGAGTTAGTATTGGTAAAACTTTGGCGAAACTTTGGGGAGTTTTCTGAGGGCGTGAGATCTGTCCTCATCGATAAAGATAAACAAGCGAGATGGAATTATTCCACCCAAGAGCTCACCCCTGAGCGCTTGGCCCGTGAACTCCCCATCCTATTTGGCCCAGCAAATCGTACTGCCGTGTCATGACCGGTATCCCATACCCACAATGAACCAAAGATGGGACTTAAATCTTAGATGGCCCCCGCTGCTCGAAGTGTCTCCAAGTCCAGATCATCCACACCGAGTTCTCTCAAAATAGCCTTGGTATGCTCTCCCACACTGGGAATGGGGTCCATGCGGTAATCAAAACCATTGTGCACACCAGGAGGAAGCATGACTGACAACTCACCCACGGGTGAGTCAACGCTTTGAACTCGATTTCTGGCCATGTGCTGGGGATGGCTCCACAAATCGGCCACAGTATTGACCTGTGCATTGGCGATTTGTGCAAGATCGAGTCGCTCAATCACAGACTGTGCACTCAAAGTCTTGAACACCTGATCGATGATGACTTTGAGTTCCACTCGGTTTCGATTTCGCTCTGTGTTGACAGCAAAACGAGGGTCATCGGACAGATCACTTTGTAAGAGTACTTTTTCACAAAACTGCCTCCACTCACGCTCATTTTGCAAACCCAACATGACAGTCTTACCGTCACCCGTTTCAAAGGGGCCATAGGGATAGATCGTTGCATGAGAGGCACCTTGACGGCTTGGCTGTGGTTGTCCTTCATAGGCATAGTAGAGCGGAAAACCCATCCACTCCGTCAAAGACTCTAGCATGGAGACATCAATGTGAGAGCCCTCACCTGTATTTTTTCTCTGCAGTAGCGCCGCCAAAATACTGCTGTAAGCATACATACCAGCGGAGATGTCAGCGATAGAGTTACCTGCCTTGCAAGGCTCGTCGGGCGTGCCTGTGACGGAGAGAAAAGCCGCCTCACTTTGAATCAATAAGTCATAGGCCTTTTTGTCGCGATAGGGTCCATGGCCACCATACCCCGAGATGTCACAGACAATGAGTTGCGGGTGTGTCCCTTTGAGCGACTCATAATCAAGGCCCATGCGGGCACAGGCACCCGGAGCCAAGTTTTGTACCAAAACGTCGGCTTTAGAGATGAGTTTTTTCAGTAACTCAAGCGCCTGGGCTTGCTTCAAATCCAGAGTCAAGCTCTCCTTGGAGCGATTGGTCCAGACAAAGTGAGACGATAAGCCGTGTACTCGGTTGTCATAGTCACGGGCAAAGTCACCCCTGCCAGGTCGCTCAACCTTGATCACCCGAGCGCCCAAATCAGCCAGTTGCCGAGTACAAAAAGGTGCTGCAATGGCGTGCTCAAGTGAGACCACAGTCACACCTTCAAGAGGACGGGCCATCATTTTTCTCCTCATCAATGGATAACCGCTACCAAATAGGATTGAGGTTCAATTCAAATGTTAGAGCTTAGTTTTGTCAAAATAAATTGGGCCAAGCAATAGTACCCAACAGAGACAATCATCCCATACTTTTGTGTTCTTAAAGATATTGCGCGTTTACGCAAAGATTTATTCGTCCGTGATTTTGGCTTGTTTCACGGTCTTACCCCACTTGGCAATCTCGCTCAAGTAAAAGCGTTTGAAGGTTGCTGGGTCGGCAACAACAGGTTCGAGTCCATCTTTGACAAGGGAAGCCTCAACCTCTGACGCTTGGGTTACATCGTTGATCCAAGCATTGAGCTTTGCAATGGTTTTGATCTCGGTATTTTTGCTCACAAAGAAGCCATACCAACCCACGGCCTCGTAATTGGGTAAAAACTCCGAAATTGCGGGTATATCGGGAGCCAAAGCAATCCTTTTCTTACTGGTGACACCCAAAGCAACCAAACGATTGGACTTGATGTAAGGCAGTGCAGAGATCAGACTGTCAAACATTAAATTGACTTGACCCGCCAACAAATCTGAGGTCGCAGGTGCAGCCCCCTTGTAGGGGATGTGTGTCATCTCAATGTTGGCCATTGTGTTGAAGATTTCGCCTGCTAAATGTGGAATTCCGCCCACACTTGCTGATGCAAAATTAAGCTCTCGGCCCACAGCGTGCCCCCGAGCCATCAGCTCGGGCACACTCTTAATACCCAGGGCTGGGCTGGCCACCAACACAAAAGGAGCATTGGCAATCCAAGCGAGTGGAACCAAGTCTTGTTGCGCATCGTAGGGCAGGTGTTTTTTTAGTCCTGTGATGATTGCTAGTGTCACTGGAGCCAATAGGATTTGATAACCATCGGGGGGAGCCTTGGCCAACATATCGGCAGCGATCACACCACTAGCGCCTGCGTGGTTATCCACCAACACGACTTGTCCCATCTTCTGTGAGAGTCTAGGGCTATAAAGCCTGGCCAAAGTATCAACAGGACCACCAGCGGGGTAGCCAACCAAAATTTTAAGGGGATGAGCTGGGTAGTCCATGGGACTGCTCTGAGCGAACGAACCCACACTCCAAGACATGAGCCAAGTGAGTGCGATGAACTTAAAAGTCGTCAATAGGCTCATGCTTTCCCCCTTAAGCGCCATTGGTGGCATGGGTGGCATGGGTGGCATTGAGAGACAAGAAATCTCTAACGATTTGAGCGCACACATCAGGATAGGCCCCAGCCGCATGCCAAGCGTCTCCCTCAATCACGTGCAGAGTGGAGCCCTTGATCGTGGCGTGCCAAGCACGCACGCTCTCCACACTTCTTAGTCCACTACCGGTGGTCGTAATCACCAATGAGGGTGACAAAATTTTGGGCAGACTTTGACGAATATCAAGACTGGGGATCCAACTCAAATACCCCAAAAGAGAAGGCTCTGAGGTTTTACCTTGAATGACGTTTACCCACCAATCAATCTCTTGCTCACTCACCTGTGAGCCCAAACGCCCAGTCATGGTTGAGCGCGCCCAAGCCAAGACGCCATCTTTTTTAATAGCCCTAATCCAACCCTCTACCCCTTGCGCGGCGATGACGGGTGGGGTCACTCCAACAACGGTCTTTACAAGATCAGGGAATCTGGCTGCAAATTCAAGTGCAAAGGTCCCCCCACTTTTGGCGCCGATCAAATGGACGGGTGCCTTGCATACGCTTGTCACAACGTCTTGGAGATCATCCATGATGACTTCCATCGACCAGGGAAAAGTCTCGCTCATGGCCGTCGACTCACCAAACCCCCTCAGGTCAAGACGAAGAACTTTAAAGTCTCTGGCAAAGTGAGGCACCCAGGCGCGCCAGGCTTGTCGACTCTCGGCAAAACCATGGACCATCACCAGCCACGGTGCATCCTCCCAAGGGTTGGTGAAATCATCAATTTCTAGCAACAACTCACAACCGTCTGGACGTTTGAGGGAATGGATCATGATAAGAGGTCAAGTGTTGACGGGTAAAGAGAACGGGTTAGGGATGAAGGGGCAGGTGTTGTCAGGTGGGTAGCAGAAATTTCAACACTTTATCAATGCAATCATCATGGTGGGTGAGATGAATCATATGGTAAGGCGAGTCGATGTGCTCAATCTGAATGTCCTTGACGAGTGTGCTCAATAACTGCTCTTGTTCAGCGTCAGTGATCTGACCCTGTGTTGGCATAATAGCCAAGGTGGGAGATGCAATTTGAGGTAAAAAGACGCTGGCATTGGCCGAATTCACGAGTTCAGAATAGCGAACCAAAACCTCAGGCTGACCTTTTGCAAACTCATCAACATACCAGTTAAGTAAGGCTGGCTCACAATCAGGTGGAAAGCGGGTGAGTACACTGGTCTCAAGAACCCACTGCCGAATCCCCATTTTTTTCATCGCATCAAGTCTTGAACCATGCCCCATGGCATAACGTGCTTTCATGGTCTCACTAATGAAGACAGGGGTTGCGACCAGCACCAATTTTTGGATCAATTCAGGGAATTTTGAGGCCAATACGATCCCCAAAATACCCCCCATGGACTCACCGCAATAAAAGACAGCTCGGTGGCTCTCCGCCTTGATGATGGCCACCAAGTCTGACACACAGTGTTCTATAGAGATGTCCGTATTGACATCCCCTACTTTGCCTGACTGCCCTACACCGCGCATGTCAGGACGAATCACCACAAAATGTTTAGATAAACGCGCAAGCCATCGATACCAAAATGCACCACTGCGACCATTGCCATGTTGCAAGATCAAAATAGGCTTTTCTCTCCAGGGATCAAGAAAATCGGTCTTGTCATAATAGACATCGATGGTTTGAGAAACTTTTACAAAGGGCATATTCAATCCAAAGTGATGTTGAGTTTATTGGAGACTTTTTGCCATTTGGCTTTATCTGCGCTAAAGAAGTCAGTAAATTCTCTGGGTGTGCTGCCCACAGGGATCGCTCCGTCTTTACTCAAGCGGTTGAGCAACTCCTTGTCTTTAAGCGCCAATTTGATGGCCTCAGACAAACCATTGACAATTGCCATCGGTGTTTTGGCTGGCAAAAAGACTCCATACCAACCGACCACTTCAAAATTGGGAAATCCACTCTCAGCCACGGTGGGTACTTCAGGCAAAGCACTTGAGCGCGACAAACTGGTGACCGCCAAAACCTTGAGCTTATTGGCTTTGATCAAGGAACTTCCCGCCATCAAATTGTTCAACATGGCTTGAACCTGACCACCAATCAAATCGTTATTGGCTGGTGCAGCGCCTTTGTAGGGGATATGGATCATGGACAGGCCAGCGGCATCTTGGAGGAGCTCCATTCCCAAATGAGGTCCACTGCCCGTTCCTGAGGATGCAAAACTCACTTGATCAGGGTGATGTTTGACGTAGTCAATAAATTCTTTAAAACTTGTAACAGGTAAAGACAGTGGCACCGTGATCAAATAAGGATACTTGGCAACCAAGGAGACTGCCATAAAGTCCTTATCTGTGTCATAGGGCAGTTGCTTGTAGATGGCTGGGGCAATTGAGTGAGAGGCTATGGTCATGAGAACGGTATAGCCATCGGGTAGAGCGTGGGCTACGACTTCTGCGCCAATGAGTCCATTGGCTCCCGAACGATTGTCCACCACCACTGGTTGTTTCAATATTTGAGCCAACTGATTGGCCAACGCTCTGGCCACGGCGTCAGTCCCACCTGCGGCAGGAAATGGAACCACCCATTTGATGGGTTTATTGGGCCAGGACTGACAAAAACCGGTCAACTGAAACAAACCCAAAGTACCCAATAGACTGAATAAGGCCCAAAGTCTCAGAAATCTATGTCGATTCGATTGATCCCAATTACCCAAGTGTAGAAATTCGTTCAATGACATCGCATAACCTTGTGTTCCTAAAAATCAAAAAAGTGTAAGCAATTGACTCAACTCTGACTCAATCTAAAAGCTCAATTACCGTTGAAGTAAATCTGGTT
>DAISKH010000009.1:0-1642 GCA_036821105.1 Limnohabitans sp. | reverse complement strand
TGACTCAACTCTGACTCAATCTAAAAGCTCAATTACCGTTGAAGTAAATCTGGTTTTCAAATAACTATTATCCCTCCTTCTACTCATGATGAAATGTCCAATAACCTTAAGCCCTAGAGCTTTCGTGAGATTTATCGTTTGATGTTTTTTTGATGTTTTTTGATGTTTCATCGCTCTCTAATTGCCCTCTTAGAATCCCAACCGAATCGCAAATGAATTCCAGAAGAAACGACTGATCAACAAGAAGGCAGCATAATCCATACATTAACACCAGTTCATCCAAGGCTCCAGTACCATGAAAGCTTACCGAGCAGCAATTTTGTCGTTCACACAATCTGGCTCCGAGGTCCAGGCGCATTTAGAAGAGGACGGTTTATTGGTGACCGGATTCTTGGCACAAGAGCCCAATTGTGAAGTCATTTTGGCTGTTGGTGGCTATCAAAGCGTACTAGATCAGTGGCCCAACCGTGGGTTGCCCCCTCTGAACATCGAGGACATTGAGCATATGCCTGGGAAAATATTGGCCCCGGGCTTTATTGATATGCATGTCCATTTTCCACAAATTGACGTGATCGGCTCTCCCGCCCCAGGACTACTACCTTGGTTAGAAAACTATACGTTCCCTCAG
This sequence comes from Limnohabitans sp., assembly GCA_036821105.1. Lineage (GTDB taxonomy): Bacteria > Pseudomonadota > Gammaproteobacteria > Burkholderiales > Burkholderiaceae_C > Limnohabitans. The sequence continues at coordinate 1,014 of DAISKH010000009.1, read as the reverse complement.
GAGATGAGGTTCAAAGACTCATCTCACGCGGACTTTATGGCTGAAATTTTTCTAGATGAATTGCTAAGCAATGGGGTTACCACTGCCCTGACCTTTGCCACCGCACACTCAAGCTCAGTCAACGCTTTATTTCTCGCCTCTGAGAAAAGAAACCTGAGAATCATCACCGGTTTATGTTTAATGGATCAACACTCCCCCCAAGGACTGCAACAAGAGAGCGAACAAAGCTTGCGAGAAACCGAGGAACTGATCAAGCGCTGGCACGAAGTTGGCCGATTGGGATACGCCATTACACCTAGATTTGTACCCACTTGCAGTGAAGCCCAATTAAGGGGAGCGGGAGAGCTGGCCCAGCAATTTCCCAGCACCTGGATTCAATCCCATGTATCAGAAAACCATGACGAAATCGCTTGGGTCAAAGCGCTTTACCCTAAGTCCAGAAGTTACCTGAGTGTTTATGATGAGATGGGACTCATGCGCGAGAGAGCCATCTATGCTCATTGCATACATTTTGATGAGAAGGACAGAGCGCTCATGAAAGAGCGACAGACATCGGCTGCCCTTTGTCCAACGAGCAATTTATTTCTGGGCAGTGGTTACTTTGATTATGCAGCAGCTGAGCGAAGCGGCTTCATGTATGGACTTGGAAGTGATGTTGGCGGTGGAACATCGTTTTCTCCGTTTAAAACGATGTTAGGCGCGTTTTATGTCGCTCAATATCAAAACGCTCCTGGGGGTCACAAGCCCCTCTTCTCCTCAAGCGCAGCTCATCTTTGGTGGCAACACACCGCCGGAGCGGCCAAGGCATTGGGTCTTGAAGGCCAAGTGGGTAATTTAAAGGAAGGATATGAGGCTGACTTTTTAGTGCTTAACCCTCAAGCAACACCATTATTGGCAAGACGAACACAGCAGTCCAAGAACTTGGAGGAGTTGCTTTTTTCGATGATTGTGTTGGCAGATGATCGTGCAGTTGAAAAAACCATCATCGCCAAGCGCTTAGCACTTTCTTAACAA
>DAISKH010000008.1:48029-54603 GCA_036821105.1 Limnohabitans sp. | reverse complement strand
GTGCTGCCAAAGGGCGAGTTTTTGACGCGCCAAGTCATCATCACCAGCAACAAGGGCGTCACGAATTTGTGTGAAGTGATGACTGAATTGACGAAAACCCAAGGTGGCATAGAGCACCATCACGCTCCAGAGCATCGCAACGATCCACCCCAAACTCCACCACAACAGCCAGTGCATGATCAGCACCAAAACTGAGGGCACCCCCACACTCAAGCACCAAATAAGACGAGCGTGGTGGGACTGCCCCACATCCAAGTGGCGGCTGAACCACTGGGCCCACCGGGTGCATTCACCTTGCACCCAGTTTCGATCCTTCAAGGGCCGAACCTGTTCGATAAGGAGTGCAAACAGCAACGATAAAAGCGTCATACCTCGATCATAGTGGCAAGACTTGTCTCTAAGGCAAGGGTTGCGCCAAAAATGCGTAAAAACTGCGAATGATGTTTGCCGTTGCACCCCAAATGAAGCGTTCAGTACTGCCTTGCCGATAGGGCATGGCATACCACTCGCGTACTTGGCCTTCGTGGGTCGTTTGACGGCGCTCATGGTGCGCGGGGTTCATTAAGAAAGACAAGGGGACTTCAAACACCTGATCGACCTCACCGGCATTGGCGACGATCTCATGCTCAGGCTCCACCCAAGCAACCACAGGTGTGATGCGAAAGGCTGTGCCTGTGACCAGGGGGTTCAATCGTCCAAGCACAGTCACATATTTGGGATTCAAGCCAACCTCTTCGTGGGCTTCTCGCAATGCCGTGGCTTCAGGGTTTACGTCTTGCGGATCTACTTTGCCGCCGGGGAAGGCAATTTGTCCAGAATGTGTACTCAAGTGCTTGGAGCGCTGGGTCAAAATCACCATGATCTCTTCTCGCTGAACCAATCCAAAGAGCACCGCTGCAGCCTTTAGGGGCTGCTCTTGAAAGCGTCTTTCGTGGTGGACAGAAGCTGTGAGCGCCAAGGCAGCGGGGTTAAGAAACCGCTCTCGAATGGACTGAGCGCTCGTGTCCTCAACCTCCAAAGCCCTCAAGTGATGATCCACCCCCACAATGGGCGCCTTCAACGGATCAAAGTGAGGGATTTTGGATAAAGGGATCATGGTCGAAGCTTTAGAGGGGGAACAACAAGACGTCTACAAAATTGCGCGTTGCATCGTTTTCGCACACAACCGAGAAAATAGCGCTGCAAAAAACACAAAAGCCGAGCTCGACGTGTCGAGATCGGCTCTGCGCTCCAACCACACTCAACGAGTGGGAAAACCTTACCCAAAGATAAGGAAGCCCCAAACCCGAAGTCGAGTTGAGAATTAAGCTTTGGTCGCTGCTGCTGCTGCGGAAGCGGCTTGGGCCGCCTGCGCGAACTTGCTGACCAATTTTTCTTTGATCCTTGCAGACTTGCCACTGCGTTTACGCAAATAGTACAACTTCGCACGGCGCACATCGCCACGACGCTTGACTTCGATGCTGGCGATCAAGGGACTGTAAGTTTGGAAAGTCCTCTCAACACCCTCACCTGAAGAAATTTTACGTACGATAAAGCCACTATTGAGACCACGGTTGCGCTTGGCAATGACCACGCCCTCATAGGCTTGGACCCGTTTTCTAGAGCCCTCAACCACATTAACGCTCACGATGACTGTGTCGCCAGGTGCAAATTCGGGTATTTTCTTACCCAGACGTGCAATCTCTTCTTGTTCCAAAGTTTGGATTAAATTCATGATGTCCTCATTAACGATCTTGGATGCGCAACACGAAAGGCTTCATCTCCTGCATGTGAATGTCAGGCAGTACAAAAAAGACTCAACGTCATTCATTGCACTCAAAGCGGCCACCCAGAGGATCGCAACCCACGATTATAGCAGTTTTATTTCTCAATTCCCACTCACTGCCCTTCGCCCCTGCCAACCCAACGAACTGCGCGCATCTTGGGCCTAGGCGGACGACCCTGCACGGGTCAAAATGTCGCTTTTTTTCAACACAAAAGCGCTTCCGATGTGAAGGTCTAGGTTGAGTCTGCAATAGAGTCATCTCTTCGCCATGGACCCAGAACCTAGAGCGAGGCATTACTTAGCTTGATTTTTTTCTCTGTGAGGTGGAGTTTTGCACGTCCTCTGGCAACAAATCAGGGCGATATTGAGCGGTAAGGCGTTTGCGTTGCTCATCTCGCCAGCGGTCAATTTGTGCATGATGACCAGAGAGTAATACACCGGGCACTTCCAAATCACGCCAAACTTCTGGGCGCGTGTAATGAGGACAATCCAATAACCCCCCAAGCTCTGGATTGAAACTGTCGAGTGCATGGCTTTGGGCGTCATTGAGCACGCCTGGCTGAAGTCTTGCCACGGCATCCAAAAGTGCCAATGCAGCAATCTCACCACCGGAGAGCACAAAGTCGCCCAAGCTGATTTGATGGGTTACAAATTCATCGATAAATCGTTGATCAACGCCTTCATAGCGGCCGCACACCAAAATGGCGCCCTCACTGTGTGCCCAGTGCGAGACGCTGTCGTGGCTTAGAGGCTGACCGACGGGGGAGAACAAGATGACAGGCGCAGGGGGTAGAGTGTGATCGGAATTTGGCAGAGCGTCACGGGCTTCTAGGCGTGCAGCTTGGATGGCCTGGACACACAGGGCCAAGGGCTGGGCCATCATCACCATGCCTGGCCCACCGCCAAAGGGGCGATCGTCTACGCGGCGATAAACCCCTTCAGCATAGTCACGAGGATTCCAAAAAAAGACACTCACCGCTCCCAACTCGTAGGCACGGCGAGTCACACCAAGACTCATAAATGGCGTGAAGAGGTCTGGAAACAAAGTGACGATGTCAAAACGCATGGGTCTGGGGTTGAACGTCTAGGAAACAAGGGCCAAAGTTCAAGGGTCGTGTGACCAGAGTCAATCAATAATCCGAGAGCCAATCAACCCTTATTTTGCGCTCAGACAAGATGACTTCATCAATGTACTGAGACACAAATGGGATCATGCGGGTCGGCTCAGGCTTGGGAGGTTTTGCACCCCCTGGGGTCTCACCTTGAGCCTCAGTGTCATGGGCCGCTGAATCGAGGAGTTTGGGCTCAATCACCAAGACACTTTGCGCACCTGAGCTCAAAATCTCCACCACCACCCCCAGGCTCTCCTCTTGACGATTGATCACCTCCAAGCCGACCAGGTCGACCCAATAAAACTCATCCTCTTGAGGTGTGGGGAAACTCGATCGCGAGACGAAAACTCGTGCGCCTTTCAAAAGCTCTGCCCCATTTCTGTCCAAGCAGTCATGTGCCCTGGCCACGACGTGATCGCTATGAATCTTGGCTTCTTGGATGCGAAGGATTGCTGTGCCCTCAAAATGCTTTGCCCCTCGCTCGGAGGGTTGCAAGAACCAGCGCTTGGAAGAAAAAAGCGCCTCAGGCTGGGCGCTATAAGCTTGAACTCTGAACCATCCCTTGATGCCCCAGGCGTCCAAAATACGCCCCACTTCGATGGCATCCTCTGCCAAAGCAGCGGACTCGAGGAAGGGCAGCATCTGAAATTAGACGGTCTTGGCAGCCGCTTGTTTGATCAAACGCTCAACAGTGGGGGACGCTTGTGCGCCCACGCTTCTCCAATGCGTGAGGCGGTCTTGAGCAATGCGGATGCTCTCTTCTTGACCTCTGGCAATGGGGTTGTAAAAACCGATGCGCTCAATGAAGCGTCCATCACGACGCAAACGCTTGTCAGCAACAACGATATTGAAAAATGGACGAGCTTTTGAGCCGCCTCTAGAGAGTCGAATGACGACCATGGTGTTTATCCTTCGGGTGGTTGATTTTTTCAACGTTGAGACACGCGACTTGGCCACCCGGCCAGCGACACGCTGAAAACCCTCGATTCTAAAGCATTTACGTCCAAATTGCACGACTTTTGCCAAAGTAAAGCCGTAAGGGCAGCGCATGCAGGTTGATTTTCTCGGAAAAGGCTATGATCCACGCCATGAAAAACAAAACACTCGCCACTTGGTTGACCTGGTTCGGAGGTCCTTTGGGACTTCACCGCTTTTATCTATTTGGCATGAAAGATTGGCTTGCCTGGCTCTTGCCCATCCCGACTTTTTTGGGATTTTGGGGTGTTTTGCGCGTCCAAGCCTATGGCCTTGATGATGTCCTCAGTTGGTGGCTTTTCCCCATCTTTGGCTTTAGCATGGCGGCATGTTGCTTAAATGCGATTGTCTATGGCTTGATGACCCAAGAGAGGTGGAACGCTCAACACAATCCTCACGCAGAGCCAGAAGATGGCGCGGGAAAAACCTCCTGGCTCACCATCTGGGGGGTGATCATTGCATTGATCTTGGGGGCCACCGTATTGATCTCAAGCATTGTTTACAGCTTTCAGCGTTATTTTGAAGTTCAAATCGAAGAGGCTCACAAAATCTCAATTGGAGAGTAGTGAGGAGCAGGGAGGAGACGAGAGAATCCCGCCAAGAAGCAGCGATGAGGCGAGACCCCATCAAACGCTTTCATTGCTCTGGCCAGAGCTCGGTCTGAGGCTCCAAAAGAGTGATCCCTTGGTTTTGCACACGAGCGAGCATGTCTTGGGACACCCAACTGGGCTCCAATTCCATCAAAGGTTTTAGAACAAAGGCGCGTTCAAACCAACGGGGATGAGGAACCCATAAATCGGGACTTTGAATATGGGCTTGGCCAAAAAAAAGCAAATCCAAGTCCAAGGTTCGCGGCTGGTGATGAAATTCGCGCACCCTACCCGCCTCCAACTCCAAACACTGTAGAGTGGTGAGTAAGTGAGGGGCGGTGAGTTTCGTCTCCAGTGCACAAACAGCATTGATATAAGCCGGCCCCGTGGCCTCAAAGGGCTCTGTGAGATAAAGCTTTGAGCAAGCACGCACCAGGATGCCTGGGGTCGAGTCAAGCGCTGATAAAGCCACCTCAAAGGCCTTGATGGGATCGCCCAAATTGGCTCCCATGGCCACATAACACCGAACGGTCTCTCGAGTGAGCAAGGCGGGGGTTGGGGTCTGTGAGTTCACGTAAAACTTAGAAGACAAGACGGGTGGCTTTGAATTGGCCATTGACTTGGGGCACCTCTGCGGTCCGTGTCAACGTTGAGGTCATCAAAACACTTCAAAAGGAGGTGTGAGTGTTGGCACTATTGAGATGCTGGCGGTGAATCGCTTCTGGGTGATCTCCTTCGGCGACGCCGGCGAGCAGGAGCACCTTCGCCCTCCCCAGATTGGGTCCCCTCAGACGCGTGGCTTGAAGTCGGCGAGCTCTCTGAGGGAATAGACGGACTGGACTCAGCCGCTGGGCGTGTCTCTTTTGGGTTGGATGCAGGTGTGGCTCGAACGCGCCGGGGACCTTTCCCAGAGGAGGCCTGTGCGCTTTGGTGCTCAAGCCTTACAACTTCAAGCATCCTCTCTCGTTCGCCCTGGTCGGCCAAACTAAAGCTCTCCCACCATTCCCCCAAAGCGGGATCAACCTCGTGACTCATGGCCCTTAGGCGCATGAAATCAAATGCCGCCCTAAATCTCGGTTGCTCTAAGAGTCCCAAGGGCGAGTGCCCCAAGCGCTTTTCAAACCGTGGCTGCATACTCCAGATCTCGCGCATATCAGCGCCCAATTTGCCCCGACCCGAGACCTCTCCGATGCGCGAGTCAAACACCTCATCGATGGCATCTTGCAAGGCCGGGAAAAGAGGTTGCCTCTGGTTCATGCGAGCGCTCCAAGCGTCCCTCACATCACTCCAGAGCACGCAAGCGAGTAAAAAACTCGGGACCACCGGCTTCATCTCTTGAACTCGGCGATCGGTGTCGAGTAAAGCTTGGTGCACTAAAGGGTCTTGGGCACGCGAGACAATCAAGTCTAGTAAGGGATAGACCCCAGTGGCCAAACCGTGAAACTTGAGTTGCTCAATGCTGGCCAAAGCGTGACCCGTTTGCAGCAATTTAAGCATCTCGTCAAACATTCGGCTCGGGGGGACATCTTGCAGCAGTTGCGCCATTTTCTTTAATGGAGACGCCGTCTTTGCTTCGAGCTTAAAGCCCAGTGGCGCCAATTTGGCAGCAAAGCGAATGGCTCGAATGATTCGAATCGGGTCTTCGCGGTAACGCACCGCAGGATCCCCGATCATGCGAATGACGTGCTTTTTAGCGTCTTGGATGCCTTTGTGAAAATCCACCACCTCCTGCGTTTGGGGGTCGTAATACATGGCATTGACGGTGAAGTCACGCCGTGTAGCATCCTCTTCAATGGGACCCCAAACATTGTCTCGAAGGACGCGGCCACTGGCATCGACCGCATGAGAAACTTGAGCCAAGGCGTGGCGAGAGGTTTTCTCGTTGCCCGTGAATTGCTTGGCGTCAGCGGACTCTAAAAAAGCCCTGAAGGTGGAGACCTCAATGACCTCATGCTCACGACCGCGGCCATAGACCACGTGCACAATGCGAAAACGCCGGCCAATGATGAAAGCACGCCGAAAGCAGGCTTTAACTTGCTCGGGTGTTGCGTTGGTGGCGACATCAAAGTCCTTGGGGCGCAGTCCCAATAACAAATCCCTCACCGCCCCGCCCACCACATAGGCAATGAAGC
>DAISKH010000008.1:0-48019 GCA_036821105.1 Limnohabitans sp. | reverse complement strand
ATCAATGAGGGGTCGATGCGGTGATCTTTGAACGGAATGCGTTTTTCTTGACCGAATTGAGTCTTGGGTGTTTCTGAACCTTTGCCCATCAGGCGTTTAACAAAATTTTTGATCATGCTTGTGCAAAAAGCTCCAATATGGGCCACCCGTTTTGTGTGGCCAATGCGCGCAAAGCGTCATCGGGATTGGTGGCCACTGGACAATTGACTGCACTCAAGAGGGGCGCATCATTGATCGAATCGCTATAAAAGGTGGTGTTCAACTCTGACAAACTCAAACCCCGCTTAGCCAACCACTCATTGAGCCGAGTGAGTTTGCCCTCTCCCAAGGTGGGGGTACCTTCAATCTCTCCTGTGATCCAACCATTGGCGTCACGACTCAACTGAAGGGCAATGAGCTCACGAACACCAAAGAGGTCGGCAATGGGGCGTGTAACCCATTCATTGGTAGCGGTAATGATCACAACCTCCTCACCCCTTGATTGGTGCTCCGCGACCAGGGACATTGCCTCTGGTTTGATTTGCGGGGCGATCACCTCTTGAATGAAGCGTTCACGCATTTTGTTCGACAGCTCAGGGCCTTTGTCTCGAATCGTCTGCGTTGCAAAGCGAACGTAGGCATGGATATTCAATTCACCACGACAGTAGTCTTGGTAAAACGCTTCGTTTTTAACCAAAAAATCCTCTTTGGATGTCCATCCCACTTGGGTGGTAAAACGCCCCCAAGACTGATCCGAATCGATGGGAAGGAGCGTGTGATCCAAATCAAATAAAGTGAGGTGTTTTGTCTTCATCGAAATAACTGATGTCTAAGTATCTTCGCATCTAAGTCTCTAGGTGCCAAAAAGTCCATTGCACTGGCCAATACTGGCCAATCATGGCCAATTCCAGCGTGAGTCCACGACCTGGGGAGTTTGAAAAGCCCCTAGGAACTTGAGAAGCGAGTGTCAAGTCTGAGAGTGTAATCGTTTGTGGCCCAAGAGGAGGCTCAGAGCTCATTGAGCATATCTTTTATCAAGGGAATGGTGATAGCGCGTTGGGTCCTGAGTGAGAACGCGTCAAGCTGATCGAGCCAACCCACCAAGTTGGACAAATCTCGACTAAACCGGGTCATCATGAAGTCAAGTACATCCCCCTTGAGTGCCAGGCCTCGCAATTTAGCTTGCTCAATGAGGACGGCACGACAAGCTTGTTCGTCCAATGTTTTGAGCTCCAAACATAGGCCCTGGGCCATACGGGTTCGCAAGTCATCGCGGATAGCCAAAGCACTCACGTGCTGGTCTGCGCTCATCAGGATCATTCGCCTCAAATGATCCCCTGGGGCCGAGGCGTTGACAAACCAATTAAATGCACAGGCTTGATCGGCTTCATTCATGAGGTGAACATCATCAATGATCATCAAACGCCATTGGGACTTGAAATCGGAAGGGCAGTGGATGACCTTGGAGTCTGCGCGAATATGGCCCTGCCCTTCGCCCTGACCCTGAACTTGCCAGTGCACCACATCTAGGCCACAACCTTGGGCGACTTGCTCACAGGCGTGGAGCAAGTGAGTCTTCCCACTGCCGCGATCGCCGCATACAAAAATGCTCTCCAAAGGTGTGCTGGCAAGCTCACCCGAGATTGGGGCTGTATTGGCCTTATTTGCCTTATTTGCCATTGGAATCAGACGAGCCAAAGCATCTTGCAGCATTTCGATCAATTTGGCATTGGGGCCAGGATAAAAATTCTCAAAGCTCGACGTGGGCGCTCGCGCCAAATCCAAGGGCACTTGCTTCATGGCTCTGAATGACCGGATGACTTGGGTTCAATGGCCTCATCGCGAAAGAAATTACTCTCCCAATAAGCATCTTGAAGCCAGCGAAGGGCAACGCTGATCACCGCACTGGAGGGCAAGGCCACCATCACGCCAAAAAAACCAAACCACTGCCCACCCACGAGCAATGCGAATATCACCGCTACTGGATGCAGCCCAATTCGCTCACCCACCCATTTGGGTGTCAAAAAGAAACCCTCCAACACTTGACCCAAGCCAAACACCACCAACACCAAGGTGAAGGCATGACTGGCTTCAAATTGCAACAAAGCCGCTAAGGTGGCCAAACACAAGCCCAAACAAAACCCAACGTAGGGAATACAAATCACAAGCCCTGTGAAGACCCCAATCGGCAAGGCCAGTCCCAAACCCAAGAGCTTTAACATGCAACTGTAGTAAAGAGCCATGGCGAGCATCACCCCCAATTGCCCTCTCAAGTACTGCCCCAGAAGGTGATCCACCTCTGAGGTGAAACGCTCCACCGTGGCCCTGAAGCGGGGGGGTACCCAAGCCAAAATTCGGGTCAAGATCAGATCTTGATCGAGCAAAAAATAAAACAGCAACAAGGGTGTCAAGATGACGTTACCAATCACCGCCAAGGCCGCTGAGCCCCCAATTTTCAAAGACACCACCAATTGACTCGACCATTCATTCCAAGAGGCATCCAGTGCTTTGAGGAGCATGTCTTTGAGGCCTTGCGCATCCAAGCTCACCTCCCACCCGAGACTAAGCGCCAAAGGAGCGAGAGTAGCTTGCAGACTCTCCAAGAGCTTGGGTAACTGTGCCTTAAGGGCGGGCACCTCTTGACTGAAGATCGGGGTCAACAATGCAAACAAACAGACCAATAAGCAAAAAAACCCCAACTCCACCAACAATGCACTCAAAGCATGGGGTAGCAGGCCTTTACCCCATTGCGTCAAACGTTTGGCCCAAGGTGCCAAGGCATACGCCAGCACCCACGCCGTGATGAAGGGCAACAAAATGGGCGCCAGCGAGTGGATGAGCCAGGCCAAAAAAATGACCAACAAGACACCCCCTGCAAGGCGCTGCTGCTGAACATTCATCGTCATGGTTGACTTCCTCCTAGACCCTTTAGAATAGAACCATTCTATCGACACCTGGACAAGGCCAGTGATTATTTCACCTCACCCCTGCCAAGGTGTTCTCCCAGAGCGACCTCCTAGCCGTGGCCACTCTGCGTGAGATAGAACCTCTTGGATTTGTATCCTACCTAGAACCACACAGACTCTTGCCCACATGAGCTCACCTCTTACTTATAAATCCGCCGGTGTTGATATCCAAGCCGGTGATGATTTGGTTGAACGCATCAAACCTTTTGCCAAAAAAACCATGCGCGAAGGCGTTCTGGCAGGAATTGGCGGTTTTGGTGCCATGTTTGAAATTCCCCCTGGCTACCAGCAACCCGTCTTGGTGAGTGGCACAGACGGGGTAGGCACCAAGCTTAAACTGGCCTTCGAATGGAATATGCACGACAGTGTAGGCATTGACTTGGTGGCGATGAGCGTCAACGATGTTTTGGTGCAAGGGGCCGAACCCCTTTACTTTTTGGATTATTTCGCCTGCGGAAAGCTCGATGTTGAGACTGCTAGCACCGTGATCAAGGGCATTGCCAAGGGGTGTGAGGATGCACACTGCGCTTTGATTGGCGGCGAGACGGCAGAGATGCCTGACATGTACCCTGTTGGTGAATACGACCTCGCAGGCTTTGCGGTGGGGGTGGTCGAGAAGTCCAAAATTTTGTCGGGAGAAAACATCAAGGCAGGCGACCGTGTGCTTGGCTTGGCGTCCAGTGGTGTGCACTCGAATGGTTTTTCGCTGGTGCGAAGAGTGATCTCCAAAGTTCAAGCCAGTGGCGAGTCTTTACCCGAGCGACTTGATGGCAAGCCCTTTCGCGAAGCCTTGATGGCGCCCACCAAAATTTATGTGCGCACTCTACTTAAAGCACTCAAAACTCACCCCATCAAAGGCTTGGCCCACATTACGGGGGGTGGGCTGATTGAAAACCTTCCTAGAATTTTGCCTGATCAATTGGGCGCACAGTTAACTAGGGCGAATTGGCCCAGAACCGAGGTCTTCTCTTGGTTACAGCACCATGCACAAATTGACGACACCGAGATGAACCGCACCTTTAACGATGGCATCGGCATGTGCGTGATCATTGCAAGCGAACACGCACAAAGCCTGAAGGCGCAATTGGAATCGATGGGCGAACAAGTTCATGACATCGGAGAGATCACACCGCTCGGCAGCATCAAGTCTGGTGGCCAGGTGCATGACAGGGTCACTTTGGTTTAAAGATATCAATTCGGTATCATCTTCAGTCCCACCACGGCGGCCTCTGAGAGAGGTGGGATCACTCCCGGGTGCAGGGGTGAGACTCAACCGAGTGATTCGCTTGGGTGCACATTCAATAGCCTCGCTGGAGAACTCTCACTGGAATCTATTTTGAGCTCTCATGATGTAACCCCAACGACCCCCACTGGGTCAAAGAGCACCATCACCGAGCCGCAAAATCGCTAACCGCTTCATCACTTGCCCCTCTCTCACGGGGTCATTGTGTGAGCGATAAATATTGAGCAAATTGTGCAGCATGCGCTCAAGAATTTGTCGCTCTTTGGCGGGGAGTAAAAACTGCTTGAGCCGCTGATCCCAATCCAAGCTTGCTGAGCTGGTAGCCTCAGGAGCCTCATTCATGTCTGGCGCATTGGACTGAAATTCATTCATGGCCTTGGCGATATCAGGAAACTCGTAGAGACGCTCAAGCAAAGCCTCACGCGTTAACGAGCGACCCGTAAACACATCCAGCACCACCAACCCTTCATTGGGATAGGTGAGATTGACTTTGACGAGAAAGTGACCGGGGAAATTGATCCCCTGGGCTTGTAATCCAATGGACTGGGCGAGCTCAAGCCAGATGACCGATAAGCTGATTGGAATGCCTCTGCGAGTTTTCAGTACGGCATTCAAAAAACTATTTTCAGGATCATGGTAATGATTGAGGTTGCCCTGAAAACCCAATTCTTCGAAAAACAATCGGTTCAAAATCTTCAATCGGTGCAGCCCTGATGCATCGGGCGCGAGCCGGCGCTTAAGTCTTGCCAAAATTTGGTCCACATCGGCCAACACTTGTTGTACATCGAGTTCTGGGTATTCATCTTGGGCCAGACTCGCAGCCGCCTCCAGGAGGGGGAAATGATCATCACTTTGCACCAAGCTGGCAAAGTAAGACAACTGCGTGGGATGGGGTTCGAGATTAAACGCCATTCGATTGTCCGCTCCATTGAGGATTCATCAAGGCCCTCACCTTCAAGCCCAACAAGGCAAGCACTCCAGCATACAAAAGGGCACAAAATCCAAGCACCCCAGCCATCAATATCACTCGCTGTAAGGGCAACTCTTTAAGTGCCACCCAGTCCCAGTGGTGTGCGCACCAAAACAAAAATACACCCACGACTGCACTGGCCAATGCGACTTGCCAAACCAATCGAGGCCAACCAGCTTGTGGGGTATATCGGCCAGAGCGCTTTAGAAAATACCATAAACACGTGGCGTTCAACATGGCTCCAAGACCGATCGACAACGCAAGTCCCGCTTGGGCGAGTGTTGGGACCAAGACCAAATTCATCAATTGCGTGAAAACCAAGACCCCAATGGCAATCCTCACAGGGGTACGGGTGTCTTGAGCCGCATAAAACCCTGGGGCCAAGACTTTGATGGCCACCAAACCCATCAGGCCTACACCATAGCCCGTGAGCGCCAAAGCAGTTTGCTCCACATCTTGCGCTCGAAACGCCCCGTAGTGGTAGAGCACACTCACCAACGGCTTGGCAAACAATAAAAGGGCCAACGCACAAGGAGTGCACAACAGCAAAACCCATTTCAAACCCCAATCCAGCAAGGCCGAGTATCGATCGAGCTCTTGGGCTGCTTTGGCGGCTGAGAGTTGGGGGGTCAAGACAACGCCCAAGGCCACCCCCAACAGTGCGGTTGGAAACTCCATCAAACGGTCCGCGTAGCTCAGCCAACTGACACTACCGGATGCCATGTGAGAGGCAATTTGTGTGTTGATTAAAAGGGACAACTGAGCCACCGATACCCCCAACAGCGCGGGACCCATGAGGCCTAAGATCCTTTGCGTGCCCTCTGAGCTCCAAGCGAACCGGTAGGCCTGCCACTGCCAGGGCCAGACCATCTGAGGCGAGAGTCCCATACGGCGCAAGGCCCACAGCTGCACACTCAGCTGCATCATCCCACCCAACATGACCCCCACCACCATGGCATCAATGCCTGGCCACCCCTGAGAGACAAACCAAGGGGCAACCCAATAGGCTGCGGCAATCATGGACAAATTAAGTAACACCGGGGTCATGGCTGGAATGGCAAAACGCCTCCAGGTGTTGAGCACGCCCGCGGCCAAGGCTACCAAGGACATGAAAGCAATGTAGGGGAACATGAAACGCGTCATCAGCACTGCAGCTTCATGAGCAGGCGGGGTTTTTTCCAAACCACTGGCCATGAGCCAGACCAAGAGGGGTGCGCCAACGACTCCAACAACAGAAGTGAGTACCAACACACTCACCAAGACGCTGGCCACTTGAGCGATCAGTTTTTGGGTCTCCTCAGGTCCCTTTTCTTGTAGGGTCGAGGCCAAAACTGGCACAAAAGCCTGACTGAACGCACCTTCCGCAAAGAGGCGTCGAAACAAATTGGGGATTCGAAAAGCCACGTTGAACGCATCTGTCATGGCGTTGGCCCCAAACACGGAGGCCATTAAAAGCTCTCGCACCATGCCGGTGATGCGCGACAAGAGGGTCAAAAAGGAGACGGTGGATGCTGATTTTAAAATACTCACCTGGGAAGTGTAGCGCCCAGATCACACATTTATCCACCAATTTGCTATAATGTTGGGCTTTGCTGACATCATCCACAGACACCAAGGACATACTATATGGCTTCCGCCAAACCCAAGAAAAAAAACCCCAGACTGGCCTCCGGCCGTAAACGTGCACGCCAAGACGTCAAGCTCAATGCAGCCAACACCTCTTTGCGCTCCAAATACCGTACTGCTGTCAAGAACGTTGAAAAAGCTGTTCTAGCCGGCGACAAAACCAAAGCGACTGAACTCTTCGCTCACATGCAAGCTGTGGTTGACACCATTGCTGACAAAGGCATTTTCCATAAAAACAAAGCAGCTCGTGATAAGAGCCGTTTATCCACCAAAGTGAAAGCTTTGGCACTCGCGGCCTGATTCAATTCAGGTCTTCGCCCGGCCTGAGTTTTCAGGCCGCCGTTTGAGAGGGTGCGCTGTCAGAAAAAGCAAGAAAGCCGCTAGAAATAGCGGCTTTTTTTGTTTCTGTCATTAACTCAACCCATGAGTCTCACGGGTTTGATACGCATCACAATGCGTCTTGGCTCATCAAGCGTGGTGGAACATCTCTTCCAAAGCCTGAGCCGAACAAGCGGGGGTGATTTGCAAATCATTGTCCTTTGCAAAATTCATCACAAAGTCCCAGGCCATGGGCTCAACATCTTTGAGTTTGCGGTTGATCACCACACACTTAAATCCACTGAATGAGTTGGGCACACACCAAGGCGAATAACTCAGGTGGGAGCCGGGCTTGGGGCCACCAGGTCGAAAAGGACTCATGACTCCTGCCAAACGTTCAGCCCAATCACTGGGTCTGAATTTTTTACCCTGGGAGGTAACACCCACGATGAAGAGTTCTTGAGAATTTTCGATGTCTTGCGCCGTATGAACTGACATGATGTGCCCTGTTAATCAAATGAATTTTGGCGATGGCCAATCAATCTTTGGGGTTGGGGGCTTGAGCGCTTGATCGGCCCACTGTCACCCCCAAGGTCACTGCTTACAACTGTCTTTGGTCTTCGCTGCGTAATTTTAGTACCAGAAAACCTTTGTGTCCAAGCCTCTTTACATCCAATATTGCCAATTTGCATCACCAAGGGTCTTGGCGTGGGTGGATTTTGTGGCCAAAAGACGCATTGATGAGGCCATTTGCCTGAGCATGGGTGCTCAAAACCATGAGTTTCACCTCTTTTTAGGGGTTAGCCACTAAAATAACCCATTTTGTTGCTTTGCATCCCAACTGGGCAAGCCTACAAAGTGGCCCAGTCCTCAGTCCCCCCATTCCCAAGGCCAGAACCATGTCAGATTCGACCCCCACCAAGACCGCCAGCACCCACTCGGTTGAGAGCGCCGTCATGAACACTTACTCGCGCTTGGACGTGACGTTCAGTCACGGCAAGGGTCTGGAGATGTGGGACCTAAAAGGACGTCGCTATTTGGACGCCTTGGCTGGCATTGCAGTCAACACGTTGGGTCACGGTCATCCAAGACTCGTTGCTGCACTGCAAGATCAGGTGGCCAAAATGATCCACTGCTGCAACTATTACCATGTTGAGGCACAAGAGCAATTGGCGGCCAAACTCGTAGAGCTCTCAGGAATGAGCAACGTATTTTTTTGCTCCACTGGCCTGGAAGCGAATGAAGCGGCGATCAAACTTGCACGCAAATTTGGCGCTAAAAAAGGCATTACTCGTCCCGAGATTGTGGTCTATGAGAAATCATTTCACGGACGCTCCATTGCCACTTTAAGTGCCACTGGCAATGAAAAGATTCAAGTGGGCTTTGGGCCCTTGGTTGAGGGCTTTATTCGTGTGCCCATCAATAGCTTGGAGGCGCTCAAGAAAGCCACCGAAAATAACCCTAACGTGGTTGCCGTCTTCTTAGAAGCCATTCAAGGTGAGGGCGGCATCAATGTGATGGAGATGGAGTATTTGCGCCAAGTTCGGGCCCTGTGCGATGAGCGAGATTGGCTCTTCATGATCGATGAGGTGCAGTGCGGCATGGGTCGCACGGGCAAGTGGTTTGCCCATCAGTGGGCGGGTATCAAGCCCGATGTCATGCCCTTGGCCAAAGGACTGGGCTCGGGGGTGCCAGTGGGAGCGGTCGTAGCAGGCCCCAAAGCGGCCCATATCTTTGAGCCAGGAAACCACGGTACGACCTTTGGCGGTAACCCTTTGGCCATGCGAGCAGGCTTGGAGACCATTGCTATTATGGAGAGCGATCACTTAATAGAGAACGCATCCAAGATGGGGGCCTATCTTCAAGAGCAACTAACGAAAGAACTCCAGGGCGTTCACGGCTTTGTCAGAGTCAAAGGCAAAGGCTTAATGATTGGGATTGAGCTTGATCGCCCCTGCTCTGCGCTCATGGCCCAGGCCTTAGAGGCTGGGCTCTTACTCAGCGTCACAGCCGATTGCATCATTCGCTTGGTGCCTGCGCTCATCATTGAGCAGTCTCACTGCGATGAAATCGTGGAACGTTTGGTGCCGCTCATTAAAAAATTTCTAACTCCAGCATGAAACACTATCTGCAATTCTCTGACTTCACGCCCGATGAGTACGAGTACTTGTTTCAGCGAGCCGCGCTCATCAAAGCCAAATTCAAAACCTATCAAAAACACCAACCGTTGGTAGACCGCACCTTGGCGATGATTTTCGAGAAAGCCTCTACCCGTACGCGAGTGAGCTTTGAGGCAGGCATGTACCAACTCGGTGGCTCTGTGCTCAACCTCACCTCGGGTGATAGCCAAATGGGCCGAAGCGAGCCCATTGAAGACACCTCTCGGGTGATCAGTCGCATGGTGGACTTGGTGATGATTCGCACCTTTGGGCAAGAGAGGATCAATCAATTTGCCAAGCACTCGCGTGTACCCGTGATCAATGGCCTCACCAATGAGTTTCATCCATGCCAGATCTTGGCCGATTTGTTCACCTTCTTTGAACACCGCTCAGAGCAATCCTCTCCCTTGGCCTGCTTTAAGGGCAAGATCGTGGCGTGGGTTGGGGACGGCAACAACATGGCCAACAGTTGGCTACAAGCAGCGGACTTGCTCGGCTTTAAAGTGCATGTGAGTACGCCATCGGGCTACGAAATTGATCAGTCCATCGCTGGACTTCGCTCTGTTGAGAGTTACCGAGTTTTCAAAGACCCTCACGAGGCCTGTGAAGGTGCCGACTTGGTCACCACCGATGTGTGGACCAGCATGGGCTTTGAAGCTGAGAACGATGAACGAAAAAAAGCATTTCACAATTGGTGCGTTGACTCAGACATGATGGCACGCGCCAAACCGGATGCACTCTTCATGCATTGCTTACCTGCTCACCGGGGCGAGGAGGTGAGCGCAGAAGTGATCGACGGCCCACAATCGGTGGTCTGGGACGAGGCGGAGAACCGGATGCACGTCCAAAAGGCATTGATGGAGTATTTGCTACTGGGACGGTTATGAGCTAAGGAGTACCAACTCCGTTTCACATACCGATTACCTTTTAAGGTTTTCCTTATCATTGGCTATATCGTTTGATTTGATTTAGTTTATTGCTCCGAGCCTCACCACGGGCTTTAATAAGAATAAAGCCAAGGCATGTCTAACAATCGTGCTCCCAGCGCACGAATGGCCAAGTCACGCATCAACCCCAAGGGCTGGCCATAATGAAAAACACGGGCATTTCTCAATGCCCGATTTTGTACCTGAGCACAACGCTGCCAGCGCATCTCAGCGTAAAGCTTTAAACGCTCAGACACCGAAGTGTTGCTCTGGGCCCAGCACAAAGAAAACACTTGGGCATCCTCGATTGACATGCCAGCTCCTTGAGCCAGGTACGGCAGCATTGGGTGAGCAGCGTCCCCTAAGAGAGCCAATCTCCCCCGGGCCATATCCTCTGATGAGCTCATGGGCGTGCAGGCGAATAACGGCCAGAGCGTCCACGTTTGCACCAAACTCGCCAGGTCTTTGAGTTGTCCATGGGCCAACTCTACCGCCTGCATGAGCGCTTGAAGGTCTTGGCTTGAGTTTGAATTAACGTTTGAGTTTTGGTCTCCAGAGGCACTTGCTTGACTTACTTGACTTGCTTGCTGACCCCAAGGGTTATTTAAGAAACGTTTTTTGTGCCCCTCACCCTCACCCTCCGACTCACCGACATGTTCTCGCTCACTGGGCGAGACTTCAAGCAAGACCACCACATTGAGCCACTCGCCAGCTTTGACTGGGTACTGAACCCAATGCAGTCTGGGCGCGAGGAAAAGTTGCACCGATGAGCTTCGCATCGCGGGGGGTAAATCGCTCCATCTGATCATGGCGCGGTAAGCCAAATGACCCGTGTATTTCAAGGACAACTTTTTAAAATGCGTCTCTCGCAGCCGACTAAAAACGCCATCAGCGCCGACCAACACTTGTGCATTGTGGCGGGTAAGAGATGGATCTGATCCAGACAACTCGTGGGCACCTTCTGATTCAAGGTCTACGCCAATGCTGGAGCTTTGCACATCAAATGAAATATCGCCCAGACTGGGCGTCACGGATGGGTCGCCTGCCAGAGCACCTATACGAGAAGTCACTGAGGCATGGAGAACTTTTTCTCCTAAGTGAATATCAGTGAGACCCAACTGAGCAACGCGCTCTTGAAGGAGGGTTTGCAAGTCTGCGCGCATGAGCGTTGCATAAGGCGCGCCATAGCGATGCCGGCACTGTTCTCCCAATGGTAGTGTGGCCAGCAACTTTCCATGAACGCCATCAAACACCTCAACACGATCAGGCCAAGAGGCACAACCCTCAAGCGCTTTACCTAAACCCCAGGTCTGCAAACGTCGGGTTGCGTTGGGGCCGAGTTGCACACCAGCGCCCACCTCCGACCAATCGGGTTGGCGCTCGAACAACACGCTTTGAACGCCACTTTGCGCAAGCGACAAAGCCAAGCTCAAGCCCCCAATGCCCGCCCCACTCACGGCCACCTTAGGGGTACTCATCTTGCAAACACTCGGTCCACTTCGTGCAACCAGTGCTCCTTTAGAGTCTGGGGCATAAAGCTCGCTTCGAACGAGCATTTTGCCAATTGCTGAATGTCCTTGGCCTCGAGCTTCAAGCTTTGTGCTGTTTGTAGATAGTTCTCATTGATGTAGCCACCAAAGTAAGCTGGATCATCAGAATTGATCATCACACAAAGCCCGCGATCCAACATGTGCTTGATCGGATGAATGCTCAAATCTTCAAAGACACACAACCTCACATTGGACAAAGGACACACGGTGAGGGGCGTTCGAGTGCGGGCCAAATAATCCATCAACGCGGGATCTTTGATCGATTGGACGCCGTGATCAATGCGCTGGGCCTTGAGTGTTTTTAGAGCACTCCAAATGTACGCGGGAGGTGCTTCCTCCCCCGCGTGGGCGACACAGTGAAGGCCCATTGCTCGGGCTTTCTCAAAAACCCGTTGAAATTTTTCAGGTGGATGCCCCATTTCACTGGAGTCGAGCCCAACACCAATGAAATGATCCCGAAAAGGCTTGGCCTCCTCCAAAGTCTCCAAGGCACTGCTCTCGTCAAGATGTCTTAAAAAACACAGGATCAAACTTGCCGAGATCCTAAAATCCTTGCCCGCATCCATCACAGCTCGACTCAACCCCTCGATCACCACTTTCATGGGCACGCCCCGGGCCGTATGGGTTTGGGGATCAAAGAAGATCTCAGCATGCACTACGCCTTGAGAGTGCGCCTTCTTCAAATACGCGTAAGCCATGTCATAAAAGTCTTGGGTCTTCAAAAGCACACTGGCACCTGCATAGTAGATGTCTAAAAAACTCTGCAAGTCTTTAAAGGCATAAGCCGCTTTGAGTGACTCAACACGATCGAAGGCCAAATTCACTTGGTTTCTTCGGGCCAATTCAAAAATCATCTCCGGCTCCAATGAACCTTCGATATGGATGTGCAGTTCTGCTTTGGGACAAGTTTCAATCAAATGTTTGAACTCAGGCGAGAGTTCATCGAAAGCAGTATTCATACTTAGACCCCATCAAATACCACACTATAAATCAGGCAAAAAAATGGGACCTACAAAGAGGCCCCAACCAAGGTCTACCTAAACCCAGCGCTTGGCTTAAAAGCGCTGGGGATTGATACATCCAAGGACCTTACTTCTTGTCGCCACCAGGCACCTTGCCTTCAACACCCTTCACATAGAAATGGATTCCACCCAAGAAGCCATCGTCGGCCACTTCGTCTTTCTTAACCACTTCCTTGCCTGTGTTGTCCACAATGGGACCCTTCCAAATCGCAAAACTGCCATCAGAAAGACCTTTCTTGATCTCATCAATCTTGGCTTTTGTGTCTGCGGGGACATCTTCAGCAATGGAGACCAAATCAATGGCGCCTTCTTTAACACCCCACCAAGATTTTTGGTTCCCCGTCCAAGTACCCGCCAAATAATCTTTGGTGGTCTTGATGTAGTATGGACCCCAATTGATCACAGCAGACGCCAAGTGGGCTTTGGGACCATAAGCGGTCATGTCCGAGTCCCAACCAAAGGCACGCTTTCCTTTTTCCTCAGCCGTCTTCAAGACTGCAGGCGAGTCGGTATTTTGGAACAAAATGTCCGCTCCACCATTGATCAGTGATGTTGCCGCTTCGGTCTCTTTAGGTGGATTGAACCACTCATTGACCCAAACCACTTTGGTTTTGATTTTGGGGTTGACCGATTGGGCGCCCAAGGTGAAGCTATTGATATTGCGAATCACCTCGGGAATTGGGACAGAACCCACCACACCCAAGACGTTTGATTTGGTCATGGAGCCCGCCACCACACCGGCCATGTAGGCGCCTTCATAAGTGCGTGAATCGTAAGTGTTCATGTTGGGAGCTTGCTTGTAACCGGTCGCATGCTCAAACTTCACATCAGGACTCTCGCCCGCCACTTTGAGCATGGTGTCCATATAGCCAAAGGTGGTTCCGAAAATCAACTTATTGCCTTGACCCACCATGTCTTTGATCACGCGCTCAGCATCAGCAGATTCAGGGACATTTTCGACAAAGGAGGTTGAAATTTTGTCGCCAAATTCTTTCTCCAGCGCCTTTCTGGCATTGTCGTGCGCGAAAGTCCAACCGCCATCACCAACAGGGCCAACATAGGCGAAGGCAATTTTGACGGGCTCAGCCTTGGGCGCTTGAGCCTCAGGTTTTGGCTCTTCTTTTTTGCCGCAAGCCACTAACATGGCCACGGAGATGACACTGAGCGCGCCGAGACGGACCAGGGAGCGTTTGGGTTGATCGAACATAATAAAGAGGTCCTTTAAAAAGTAAGGGTTGAAAAAAAATAACTCATTGAGAGCCAGGAAAAAAAGGTTTACCTATCGAGGAGGGCATATTAAGCCTGATCCACTGAGGGTTTCTTGAAATAATAACCAACACGATGACAGTGGCCAAATAAGGCAACATGCTGAGCGCTTGGCTGGGCAACTCGATGCCCAAGGTTTGCAAGTGAAACTGTAGCATGGTCACACCGCCAAATAAGTAGGCACCAAAGAGTACGCGAGAAGCGCGCCACGTGGCAAAGGTGGTCAATGCCAAAGCAATCCATCCCTTACCCGCCACCATACCCTCAACCCACAGTGGTGTGTACACGAGCGACAAATACGCACCAGATAGGCCACAAAGGGCTCCGCCCGCAACCACAGCCCACCAACGTATCCACCGCACAGGGTAGCCCAAGGAGTGGGCCGATTGGGGAGACTCGCCCACACTTCTTAAAATCAAACCCGCTCTTGTGCGATTGAAAAACAAAGTCAACGCTACCGTCAACGCCATCACCCCGTAGACCATGGGGTGATGGCGAAACAAAGCCTCACCCAGCCAGGGTATATCGGACAAGCCTGGAATCGCATAGCTCACACTGGGAGGTAATTTGGCTTGCACATAGGGCACTCCCACAAACGCCGATAAGCCTGCTCCAAATAAACTCAAAGCCAAGCCTCCTGCATATTGATTGGCGTTCAAGCCAATGACCAAGGCACCAAAAATTCCCGCCAGGAAGGCACCCGTTAGCATTCCAACCACAAAGCCAAGGCTTGGCAGTCCGGTGTGCACGGTCGTGGCAAAACCAGCCACGGCCGCACACAGCATCATGCCTTCGGCACCTAGATTGAGTACACCAGCTTTTTCATTGATCAGTAGACCGAGTGCGGCCAATGCCAATACAGTTCCAGCATTGAGTGTTGCAGCAATCAGTAAGGCGTAAGACTCCATCGCTTAGTGTCCTTCAAGTTCTGATGAGCTTACAGGAACCGTCATTTGGGCGGGAGTTGCGGGCGCTTCATTCAAAGCAGAACCCACCCAACGCAAACGCTGATAAATCAACGTATCACAAATCAACAGTGAAAAAAGCAGCAACCCTTGGAAGACGCCTGTGAGTGACTTGGGTAGACCAAGCCGAGACTGGGCCAACTCACCTCCAATGTAGAACATACTCATGAGCAAAGCCGACATCACCATGCCAAGGGGATGCAAACGCCCCACAAATGCCACAATGATGGCCGCAAACCCATAGCCCACCGGCAAGTACGGGGTCAGTTGTCCGATCGGTCCTGTTGCCTCCAATGCCCCCGCCAAGCCCGCGCAGGCTCCACTCACCAACAAGGCGAGGTATAAATTTTTACTCGATGAAAACCCACTCAACCTGGCAGCCATGGGCGCCAAACCAGTGACCTGCAAACCAAAACCCATTCTTGTGCGGTACAAAAAAATCCAAGAAGCCAAAGCTCCCAGTAATGCCAATGGTAAGCCCCAAGTCATGCGTGAGCCGTGAATGATTCGTGGCACAAGCGTTGTGGGATCAAACGTCTTGGTCTGTGGAAAATTGTAGCCATCGGGATCTTTCCAAGGGCCATAAACCAAGTAACTAAGGATCATGGTGGCAACATACACCAACATTAAGCTCACCAAAATTTCATTGGCATGAAAGCGCTCTCGTAAAACGGCCACAACACCCGCCCAAAGCATTCCACCCAAAGTCCCGACCAAAAGGATCAAGACCACCACCCCGCGTCCCCAAGAAGGATCGACATTGAGCGCTACGCCGCTTGCGAAAATAGCGCCCATCACATATTGACCCTCAGCCCCAATGTTCCAAACATTGGCTCTAAAGCACAACCCAAGACCCAAAGAGATCAATAAGAGAGGAGTTGCTTTGACCATCAACTCACCAATTGCGTAGCTGGACTTGATCGGTTCCCAAAAAAACACCATCAAGGCGCGAGCCGGATCCTTTCCCATGGCCAAGAAAAGTGCAATCCCCACCAACACCGTGATCAAGAGCGCCAAAACGGGCGACAGCACACGCCAAAACTCAGACGGTTCACTTCGAACTTCAAGACGCAATTGACGCATGCTGCTCCCCCCAGAGTCCACTCATCCACACACCCACTCCTGAGAGTGTGGCCTCTTGCCGGTTGATACTGGGCGAGAGCTTGCCTTGGGCCATCACGTACAAGCGGTCACAAATCTCAAAGAGCTCATCGAGCTCTTCGCTCACCACCAGCACAGCACACCCCTCACGCTTTAATTCCAACACCTGCGCTCTGATTTGTGCAGCTGATCCCACATCCACGCCCCATGTGGGCTGGGAGACGATGAACACCTTGGGGTTGGCATCCATCTCGCGTCCCATGATGAACTTTTGTAAATTTCCACCCGACAGGGATTTAGCCTTGGCCTGAGGACCATTACTGCGGACGTTATAGCGTTGCAAAATCTCTCGTGTTTGATCAAACAATGCGCGGGGTTGAATAAATCCTTGGGGACTTAGTGTCTCTTCGCGTGTGAGCATCATGTTGTCCTTGAGTGACATCTCGGCCACCACATTGCGCCCCAGTCGGTCTTCGGCCACCACGTGAAGTCCAATTTCACGTCGGGCCCTGGGCCCCCAATCGCCAACAGGGCGGGACATCACTTGAATACTCTGGGGCTCGCAACGATCGTCCTCACCCGAGAGCGCCATCAGCAACTCGCGTTGCCCGTTACCCGACACACCCGCAATACCCACCACCTCCCCCGAGTGCACTCCTAGAGAGAGGTCTGTCAAATCAACCCCAAACTGATCGAGTGCATGAAGACTCAAAGACTGCACCTTCAAACGAAGTTCACCGGGCACTTGAGTTTGACGCACCAACGCAGCAGGCTCGGCACCAATCATGAGCCGACTCAAGGACTCATTGCTTTCCTGGGCTGGGCTACACACTCCAGTCACTCGACCATTTCTGAGTACCGTACAGTGACTGCACAACTCTCGAATTTCATGCAATTTGTGGCTGATGTACAAAATACTACAACCTTGGGCAGAGATTTGTTTGAGAACGTCAAAAAGCTTTTCAACCGCCTGAGGGGTGAGCACCGAGGTCGGTTCATCCATGATCAAGAGCTGTGGTTCGGTGAGCAAAGCGCGAATGATCTCGACTCGCTGCATCTCACCAACGCCCAACGTGTGAATGGGCCTGCTTGGATCAATATCAAGCCCATAAGTTTGCGCCTTCTCCACGATCAACGCGCTCACCTCATCCAAACTCAATGTGCTTTGTAAACCCAGCCATACATTTTGAGCGACAGTGAAGGTCTCAAAAAGACTGAAATGCTGGAACACCATACTGATGCCCAAATTTCGGGCATGCTGGGGAGACTTCACCACCACCGATCGGCCGTTAAAGAAAATTTCTCCAGCATCTGGAGACACGGCTCCATAGATGATTTTCATCAAAGTAGACTTACCGGCACCGTTCTCACCCAAAACAGCGTGAATCTCACCCGGTTGCACCTGCATGGAGATGCCATCGTTGGCCACCACAGAGGGGTAATGCTTGGTGATGCCTCTTAAATCTAAGCGAAGGGTCATGACAATGGGTCTGGGGGTAATCCAATTGAAAAAGTTGAGCTCAAACGCTCAAGGGAAAATTCTTGTGCATACTCCTCCTATCATCATAGCAAGTGCAATGCCAACAAAAATAGGATCCATTCAAATTGACCCGCATGGGTCAAGATTATGCTGATCTTAAGCCCAAAGGGGGCCTATTTTTAGCCCTCGCAGATCAGAATTCAAAGGGTCCGTGTCTGCGCACCAAAGTGCGAAGGACAACCCTTTCAAATATTCCAAAACAACCCAAGGCACCAATTTTGAGCATTTTTAAGTCAGAGGAGGCATGACTCAACAAAATTAATGAGCTAAAGAATGAGTATGGCCCTGAAATCATTGACATTGGTCAAAGTCGGACCCGTGACCACTAAATCCGACAAAGCTGAGAAAAAACCGTGTGAATCATGTCGACTTGAATACTCACTCAAGCTCACCCCCAGCGCCTGGGCTTTGGCAAGGGTGTGCGGACCCACGCGAGCACCCGCTGCGCTTGAGGAGCCGTCAATGCCGTCCGTGTCAGCGGCCAAGGCCCAAACCCCAGGCGTGGCATTGAGGCCTTTGACCAAAGCCATGCAAAACTCTCCTGAACGCCCTCCTCTGGGAGTGCTTGCAGAGTCTGCGCTAGAAGAACTGGAGCTTGCCAGCAAGGACTTGGGGTCGAGGGTAACCGTGGTCTCCCCTCCACTTAGAAGCACACAAGGTTTTTTGAAGGGTCCCCGGCCTTGCGCGGCATAACGCGCAAGGCTTGAGTGCACCAAAGCAACGTCTTTGGATTCACCTTGTAGATCATCGGCCAAGATATAGGGCTCTATACCCAGGCGCTTGGCGTGGTCTGCAGCAGCATTCAAGGCATCATTGGGGCAAGCAATCACCCTCACCTCATGGCGTAAATTCACCAAACCCTCAGCTTTGGGAGTTTCAAGTTCACCGCGGGACAAGGCAAGCTCAATGGCTTGGGGTAATTTGATTGCGTAGCGGCGCACAATATCAAATGCCTCTTTGCTGGTACTCTGATCCGGTACGGTCGGTCCACTGGCAATGATTTGGGGATCATCCCCCGGTACATCGCTGATACACAGCGTGAGCACTTGGGCGGGATGCAAGGCCTGGAGTAAGCGTCCGCCCTTGATTTGGGAGAGGTGCTTGCGAACGGTATTCATCTCATCAATGCTGGCGCCACTTTGTAATAACGCCTTGTTCACGCCTTGCTTATCTTGCAATGTCAATCCATCAATGGGTAGGCACAACAATGATGAGCCCCCTCCGGAGATCAATACCACCACCAAATCATCTGGGGTGAGATCCTTGGATAGGCGAAGCATCGTTTGAGCGGCCTCTTGGCTAGCGTGATCGGGCACTGGGTGTGAGGCCTGGATCACCTGGATGCGAGAGGCATGGGATTGAAAGCCCTGGGGCAAGTGACCATAAGGCGCAACCACCACGCCACTCAAGGGGGAATGGGGGTTGACTCGGTCCCAGGCCTCTTCAAAGGCCATGGCCATCGCAACACTCGCTTTGCCTGCACCTAAGACCACAGTTCTCCCAACAGGCGCCTGGGGCAAATGTGCCGCCAACAAAGACTTTGGCTGAGCGCGTTCAATGGCCACATGAAACAATTGCTCTAAAAACTCAAACGGTTCAATCACGTCGGCCTCCTGGTGATACTTATTTCAAGCACTCATCATAGACCAGCGCCACCACAAAACGAATATCATTGAACCCATTGCGATCAAACCAATGACCCACCCTTAGATTTTTCATCCCCCTCTTTTTTATCAATTCATGAGCAAACTCTTTATTCACCAAGCACACTGCATCAGCACACAAGACGACGAAGAGCGGGAAATTCAAGGTGGATCAATCTACATTGAGGACGGCGTGATCAAAGACATTTTGGATCCCGCTCAGTACCAAGAGCGTGGTGAGCCCTTGATGAGGGGGGCTGATCGCGTGATCGATGCGAGAAATCACTTGGTGACTCCTGGCTTGGTGAACTGCCATCACCATATGGTGCAGTCGCTGACTCGGGCCGTTAAAAACGTTCAGAATGCAGAACTTTTCTCGTGGCTCCAAGGACTCTATCCTTTGTGGGCTGGCCTGACGCCAGAGATGATTCAAGTCTCACACCAAGTGGCCATGGCTGAGTTGTTGCTCTCTGGATGCACCACCAGCAGCGACCATCTCTACATTTACCCCAATGGTGTGCGTCTTGAAGACAGCATTCAAGCCGCCAAGATCATGGGTCTTAGATTCACCGCAACCCGAGGGAGCATGAGTGTTGGCCAATCCAAGGGGGGACTTCCGCCCGATCACGTGGTGGAAAACGAAGAGGATATCTTATCGATCACCCAAAAACTCATTGAAACTTGGCATGACCCCAAACATGGCTCGATGCTTCACATCGCAGTAGCACCTTGTTCGCCCTTTAGCGTGAGCCCAGCGTTAATGCGCGAGTCTGCCCTATTGGCACGATCTTATGGCGTGCGACTGCACACGCATTTGGCTGAAAACGATCACGACGTAGCCTACACGCAAGAGAAATTCAACTGCACGCCAGCGCAATTTGCTGAAAACTTGGGATGGGTGGGAGAGGATGTTTGGCATGCGCATTGCGTGAAAATTGATGCCCCAGGGATGAATTTATTTGCAAAAACTGGGACAAGCATTGCGCACTGCCCATGCAGCAACATGCGTTTGGCCAGTGGCATTTTGCCCCTTAGAAAACTGCTGAATTTGGGGGTGAATGTGGGACTAGGGGTGGACGGCAGTGCCAGCAACGATGGTGCTCAGTTACTAGCAGAGGCTCGGCAAGCCATGCTCTTGGCACGTGTAGCCAAGTCACTGGAACCGTTTGGCTGTGACCATGGGCCCCAAGAGATGACGCCTCGAGATGCGCTAAGACTGGCCACCCGAGGAGGCGCTCAAACACTGGGACGCCAAGACATTGGTCAACTTCGAATTGGCCACTGCGCAGACCTGGCTCTCTTTAGGACCGATACGCTCGAGCAAGCCGGTGGCGCTGTTCACGACCCCGTGGGTGCACTGCTTTTGTGTGCGAGTCAAAACGCAGATTTCACAATTGTGAATGGGCAAATTTTAGTAGAGGGGGGTGAGTTGACCCGCGTTGAGCTCCCCCCATTGATCCAGCGCCACAACCGACTCGCAATGGAGCTCGTTGAGAAAACTCGCCACCCATAGGCGCTCTCTCAAGGGTCAACTTTTGCACCTTGTTCGTACCAGCGCTTAATGAGTGAACGCTCCTCCGGGGTGATGCCTGTTGCGTTGTTCATGGGCATTTGTGCCAGCACCACAGCTTGCTGATAAATATTCAATGCGTTTTGTGCAACCCCTTG
Source organism: Limnohabitans sp. (assembly GCA_036821105.1). Classification (GTDB taxonomy): domain Bacteria; phylum Pseudomonadota; class Gammaproteobacteria; order Burkholderiales; family Burkholderiaceae_C; genus Limnohabitans. Next base: position 27,077 of record DAISKH010000008.1, on the reverse strand, counting down.
GGGAGAATCAAGACGGACATTTTTCATCTGAAGTGCAGCACCGTGGCAGGGATAACAACGCGCTTGAAGGACCACCGAGAGTTCTTTGTACGTCACAGGCTCAGTGGTCACTGGGGTGGTGTTGGCAGACGAACCCGTCAGCGCCTCCTTGGGTGCCATGGCGACAATCAAACTAGCAATGATCACGCAGCCAATCAGCGCAAATGGCCATGGGTTACTGGCTCGACCTTGATGGAAAGCATGTCGCTGTACAAAAAACTGTCGAATCAATGCACCGGCCAACATCATCACGACCAAAATAATCCAGTGCTGGGGATGGCTATACAAGAAGCCATAATGGTTGCTCATCATGGCAAAAATCACAGGCAAGGTGAAATAGGTGTTGTGCACGCTGCGCTGCTTGCCGCGTTTGCCGTGCATGATCAACTCCTCAGCGGGCAACTTCGGCCCGGTGGTCATGGCTTGCACCACTTTGCGTTGTCCAGGGATGATCCAAAAAAACACGTTGGCCGACATGCTCGTGGCAATCATGGCACCCATTAATAAAAAGGCAGCACGACCCGCAAACCAATGACACGCCAAATAGGAAGCCAGCGTGATCACGAGTAACATCACTCCCCCGACCCAAAGCTCCCCATTTTCACGAAACCCCAACCACTGGCACACTCGGTCGTACACCAACCAAAACACCACTAAAAAAGCCAGCGCCACTGCAATTGCCTCACCAGGCGTCCAAGGCATCAACGACTGATCAATCAAAAATGTCTTGGCGTTGTAGAGATAGAGTACAGAAAAAAGTGCAAAACCACTCATCCAAGTGAAGTAACTTTCCCAATAAAACCAATGCAACTTACTGTGGATTTTCTGCGGGGCCACCATATATTTTTGTGGATTGTAAAAACCACCCCCATGCACAGCCCACATGGCACCATCCACCCCTTTTTCCAATAAGTCGGGGGACGTGGGCTTGACCAAATTGCTATCAAGGAAAACAAAATAAAAGGACGATCCCACCCAAGCTATGACCGTGATCAAGTGCAACCAACGCAATAGCAAATTGGCCCACTCTAGAAAATAGGGATCCATGACTCTAAACTCCGTTCAACAAATAAATAGGTGAGTTGCACGTTATGGGTGCAATGCATTTTGAAACTCTTTTTGCAACTCATTTTTCAATTAAGGGCCCACCCAACAATGACTCAGTCCCTTAGGCTTGAATCAGTTCTTGGAGTTGCAACAACCTAGCCGCCACCGACACTGCAATCACCTCAGGCTCCTTGCCCTCAATACCAGGTAAACCAATCGGGCACTCGACCGTGTCAAGCTCCTCTTGAGTGAAGCCACGCTCGAGCAATCTTTTTTGAAAAGTTGCCCATTTAGTCCCACTACCAATCAGCCCCACACTGGCCAAATCGTGGAGTCGTCTTTGACGATGCAAACATCGCGCCACAATGTCCAGATCCTCTGCATGGCTAAAGCTCATGATCAACACATGGGTTTGAGGCCTGAGGTCATCCACCGCCATTTGCACAGGCTCTGAGTGCTCCATTTGCACGCTGGGGAAGGCTTGCTGGAGAAGCATATCCTCCCGTGAGTCGATCCAAGTCAACTCCCAAGGCAGCGTGCACATGACCTTCATCAAAGCTTGCCCAACATGACCCGCTCCAAAAAGAGCCAAGTGCGGCTCCTCCTTTTGTAAAGTCTTGGCCAAGCGAGCTCGGTCTTGAGCAAAAACGCACTCAAAGCTCAAATTCACAACCCCTCCGCAGCATTGCCCCAAACTAGGCCCCAAGGGGTAGCGTAGCACCTTGACTGTGTTGTCTTCCAGGCTGAATGTATGGGTGGCCAAGGCAGGATTTTGTGGGCTATTGAGCATCGCACGGGCCACTTCTGTGGCTTGGTACTCGAGCTGGCCACCGCCCAAGGTGTTGAACTGAACGCTGTCTTGAAAGACCGCCATCCACGCCCCTTCATCTCGAGGGGCCGATCCCCGCACCGATTGAACGCTCACCAGCACAGCGCACTCATGCTGAGGGAGCGTTTGTAGTGCAGTCAAGAACTCGGTTAAGTGCCTATTCACCGCAAAGGGCAGTCTTCAGATGAGCTCAAGCGTGAGCGCCAGAACGTAGCGCTTCGCAAGCCATCAAAATGCGCTCGGGCGTTGCCGGTGCATCCATATTGAGCGGGACTTGGTGGTTGGCACTGGCACTAACCGCATCACGCAGAGCAAAGTATGTCGAGAGCGCCAACATCAATGGAGGCTCACCCACGGCTTTACTGTAAAAAGGCGTGGGCTTGACGTTGCTGCCATCAAAGAGTTTGACATTGAAGTGCTCCGGGATGTCTCCTGCGACGGGGATTTTGTAAGTGGAGGGTCCGTGGGTCAACAATTTACCCTTACCACTCCAGATGCACTCTTCCATGGTGAGCCATCCCATGCCCTGGACATAGCCCCCTTCAATTTGCCCCATGTCAATGGCAGGATTGATACTTTGACCCACATCGTGCAAGATGTCGACTCCTTTGAGCCACCACTCTCCGGTCAAAGTGTCGATCTCGACCTCACTCACCGCGGCACCATAGCAGTAGTAATAAAAAGCACGCCCCCAAAGGGTGTTGAAGTCGTAGGCAATTTCAGGGGTTTTATAAAAACCTGTGACCGACAAGCCCACACGGTCCAACCAAGCCTGGAGGATCAAATCTTTCCAAGGCATGCTCTTGCTTCCAAACCAAGCATGGTTTTGAGCAAAACTTACATCTGAGGGAGAGCACCCCAGATGTTTGGCCGCCACATGGCTCAAACGCTCACGCATTTGCAAACAAGCATGGTTGATGGCGGCCCCGTTGATATCAGCACCGCTGGAGGCAGCTGTTGCGGAGGCATTGGGGACTTTTTGAGTATCGGTACCCGTTACCCGAACATGATCGACAGATATCCCCAAGCCATCCGCAGCCACTTGGGCCATCTTGGTATTGAGGCCCTGCCCCATCTCAGTTCCGCCGTGGTTCACGCTCACTGAGCCGTCTTGATAGATGTGCAGTAGTGCTCCGCCTTGGTTGAGCATGGTGGCGGTGAAACTGATACCAAATTTCAAGGGCACCAAAGATAATCCACGTTTTTTGTGAGTATGTTTGGCGTTGAACGCTTGAACCTGGGCTCGGCGAGCTTGGTAGTCGGACTGAACTTGCAATTGGTCAATGATCTTATCGGTCACCCAGTCCTCAATTTGCTGTCCGTATTGAGTGGTCATGGACTCTGAATTGCCAGACTTTTTGGGGTCTTGGTATAAATTGACCAAGCGGACTTCAAGCGCATCCTTACCCAGGCGCTGAGCGATCTCTTCAATAACGGTTTCAATGGCAAACATGCCTTGTGGTCCACCAAATCCTCTAAAGGCGGTGGCACTTTGCATATTGGTCTTGCAGCGATGCGTGATGACCTTCAAATTGGGCAAGTAGTAGCAATTGTCGATGTGCAAAAGTGCACGGTCGTTCACAGGTCCAGAGAAGTCAGTGCTGTAGCCACAACGCGAGTAAAGTACCACATCGACACCTAAAATTTTGCCCTGATCATCAAAGCCGACCTCATAGTCCGCTCTAAAGTCGTGGCGCTTACCAGTGATGGTCATATCATCATCACGGTTGACCCTGAGCTTGACAGGGCGCTGGAGTTTAAAGGCCGCCAAAGCTGCGCTTTGACTAAAGATACTGGCTTGCCCTTCTTTGCCGCCAAAGGCGCCACCCAAGCGGCGACAAATGACTTCAACATCATGCGTTGAGAGGTTCAAGGCCGCCGCGGCCTCGCGTTGATTGCCGTCGGGGTGTTGTGTCGAGACGTAGAGTGTTAATTGGCCGTCCTCTTTGGGAATGGCATACGTCACTTGCCCTTCAAGATAGAACTGCTCTTGTTGTCCGCAAGTGGTCTGGCCTTTAAGCCGATGTGGGGCTTGCTCAATCGCTTGGTGTGGGTTGCCCCGCGTGATGCCTTTGGAGGGCATGATGAATGAGCCTTGTTGCATGGCTTCATCGATGGTCAAAATGGCAGGCAACTCCTTGACCAAGACTTTGGCCTTTTTAGCTGCTTCGCGCGCATAAAGCATGTCACGCGCGACCACCACAGCCACAGGTTGACCCACATATTGAACAATTTTGTCAGCCAAAAAGGGATCATCATGAACGATGGGACCGCAATTATTCTCACCCGGTATATCCTCGGCGGTGTAGACGGCAATCACCCCATGTTGAGCCAATATCGCCGCCTTATCCACGCCAATACCGATCAACTCTCCATGTGCCACTGGAGACAGCACCAAGGCCGCGTAAAGAGTACCTGCCAATTCAGGCACATCATCGGTGTAAACCGCTTTACCGCTCACGTGCAAATGAGCCGACTCGTGGACCAACTCACGCCCTTGTTCGGCATTTTTGATCAACTGATTGATTTTGTCTGGAGCATTCATGATGGGCTCACTTCCAAGTCAAGAGGATGAATGAATTTCAACACCAAATTTCTAGCTAGCAAAGCTCGGTAAGCCCAAGTGGCACGCAAACCATCGCGAGGCGTAAAGCTTTGTGCAATAGCCTGATCGAGCTCGCTGGCCAAGACATCACTCACGCGTTGTCCTTCAAGGACTTTCTCAATCTTTTTCGCACGAGCAGGGAAGGGTGACAAGCCGTTGTAGGCCAAACGCACGTTGCTGAGCTTTTCACCGCTGAGCGTGAAACGCATTGCGGCACAGGTGGCAGAAATATCTTGCTCAAAACGTTTGCTCACCTTGTGAGCAGCAAAATGTTCGTTGGCTTTGAGCCTTGGAATGGTGACGTACTCAATGAACTCACCAGGCTGCAAGATGTTTTTCTTTATTCCGGTGTAAAAATCCTCAAGAGCAACCTCTCGGGTTTTCTTGCCAAGGCGTAAACCAAGCTTGGATCCGAGCGCCATCAAGCAAGGCATGCTGTCTCCAATGGGAGAGCCGTTGGCAATATTTCCTGCCAAAGTGGCCGTGTATCGAATGGGGGGGGAGCCAAAACGGCGAAGGACTTCAGAAAAATCGGGTAATTCTTTGGCACACAAGTGCATCACTTCTTGCAAGCCCACTCCTGCACCCACTTGCCAATGAGTGGGGTGCGTGATGACGGTTTGCAACTCCTTCACATGCCCGATGTAGACAATGTGATCAGGCCTGACAAAGTCTTTGTTGACTTGCAAGCCGATCTCAGAACTGCCGGCCACAAGCGTTGCCTGAGGATGCTCCAATAGGTAATGCGCCAATTCAGCCAAAGTGGCTGGTGAGACGAACTCATTGCCTTTTCGTGTTCTCACGACAGGCTGGACAATGAACTCCCCCTCCAAACTCAAGGTGGGATGCTCACTCCTTTTGATTTGCTTTAAGAGTTCAATGTCCTTGGGATCTTGAATGCTCAAACCGCTTGACTGGGCACAGGCCTTCTCAGCTGCATCAATGATGGGCTTGTAGCCAGTGCAGCGGCACAAATTTCCACTCAGTGCATCGGTGATGTCTTGTCGAGTGGGAGAGGGTGTGACTTGCGACATTTGCACCAAACTCATCACTATGCCTGGGGTACAAAAGCCACATTGAGACGCATGACAAGAGACCATGGCCTCTTGTATAGGGTGCTGAGCGCACCCTGGGCGAGTCAAACTCTCGACAGTCTTTAAAGACTTGCCATCCAGCGTTGGCAACAACTGAAGGCATGAGTTGACAGGAACGTAATCAATGGCTGAGGCGTCATGATTGAGCTCACCCACCAGCACCACGCAAGCGCCGCAATCACCCTCGGCGCAACCCTCCTTGGTGCCAGTACGGCGTAATTCTTCCCGCAAATAATTAAGCACGGTGGTCGTTCGGCGCTCACCTTTGACCTCCACCACTTGGCCATCCAGAGCAAAACGTACGGTATTGGTAACTTCTGACATGTTGAAATACTTTAATAGTGAATTGAATTGCTCCAAGCCCCAGGGTTCAAAGCAAAAATGAGCTTGAATTGATCCAGTCAGTGGGCCCAGCACATGAATACATTGACCTGGCAGTTGACAATTTTGGCAATTTTGGCAACTTCAAGAGCCACGGTAGGTGGAGTAACTCCAAGGACTGATCAATAAGGGAACATGATAATGCTGTTTGGCGCTAGAAACACCAAAATCGAGGTGTACCTCATCCAAAAATAAGGGTTCTGCCAAATCTGGACACCGAGTGCGAAAGTACTCTCCTGCACAAAAGCTCAATCGGTAGCGCCCGACCTGAAGTTGATCATTACCCAGCAATGGGCTTGGGGTTCGACCGTCAGCGTTCAAAACCCAATCACTGAGTTTTTCCACCTTTTCAGGCCAAAGGCGCGAGAGGGTCACCTTCATGCCCGCAGCAGGCACGCCGTGCATGGTATCCAACGCATGTGTACTCAATCCCATCGCAAACGACTCCCCATGAAATCAAAATCTTTCCCAAAGCTTCACGCTTGGGTCTAGTGATCAATTTTAGTGCTAGAACTTGGCGAGGATTCAACCCTTTGCCAAGAGGCGACAGACAAGAAACCGAATTAAACAATGCTTACGCCCAAGCCTTTTAAGCTAGACTATTGAATATGCGCCAAGTCCTATTTGACCCGCGCAGTTAAAGACCACCTCAATAGGGCTTTGTTGCTTTGCAGCATGGCCTGAGAATGCCCCACCCCTTTAACGCCCTTAAGTACCATGAGTCACTATGACAGCACCCGAGCTTACCCACGAGACCTCGTCGGATATGGCCCCACTCAACCCGAAGTCAATTGGCCTGGGCGCGCCAAAATCGCAGTCCAATTTGTATTGAATTACGAAGAGGGTGGTGAGAATAGTGTGCTCCATGGGGATCCTGGATCAGAGCAATTTTTATCCGAAATGTTCAACCCTGCGAGCTACCCTGCCCGGCACTTGAGCATGGAGAGCATCTACGAATATGGTTCACGGGTTGGCGTATGGAGAATATTGCGTGAGTTTGAAAAGCGAGATCTCCCACTCACCGTCTTTGGTGTTGGTATGGCGCTTGAGCGTCACCCGGAACTCTCTCACGCATTGCTCTCTTATGGCCACGAAATTGCCTGTCACTCGTGGCGCTGGGTCCATTACCAAGAGATGGCAGAGAGTCTGGAGAAGGAACACATCCGACAAGGCTTTGAGAGCATCCAATCACTGACACAAAAAAGTACCATGGGGTGGTACACCGGTCGAGATAGCCCCAACACGAGAAGACTCTTGGTTGACCATGGTGGCATTGAATATGACAGTGATTATTACGGGGATGATTTGCCGTTTTGGATGGAGGTCAAAAACTCAGTCGGTGTGACTCAACCCCACCTGATCGTGCCCTACACCTTGGACTGCAATGACATGCGCTTTGCACTTCCCCAAGGCTTTTCTCAAGCTGAGGATTTCTACATTTATCTCAGAGACAGTTTTGATGCGCTTTATGCTGAAGGTGAAGAGCACCCCAAGATGATGAGTGTGGGAATGCACTGCCGATTACTGGGTCGACCAGGTCGTATCGTGGCATTGCAAAAATTCCTGGATCACATCGCCAAGCATGACCGAGTTTGGGTTTGTAGGCGCATTGATATTGCCAATCATTGGCGAGCCAATCACCCCTATGAGCTTTCATGAGTATCTATCAGCTTGTGGGATGAGGCTTGGGTTAGACCGACTCTCTCTGCCTTGAGCTCACCCACGATAATCTCCAGCCTTGCCCCCGCTTCAATTTACCTGGCCCCACTCCAACATGCAGCAACAACTCTCACCGGCCCTGAATCTTAAAGACCTCAACTCTTTACCGCTTGAGGAGGTGATGAGCTCTTTGCAAGGTCTGTACGAACACTCCGACTGGATTGTCAAAGAAACCTTGGCCCATCGCCCTTTTAAAAGTGTGGCTCAGTTTCAATGGCAGTTGACACAAACACTTGAGTTGTCTTCACAGGAATCACAGATCCAATTGATCAAGGCTCACCCCGAGCTCACAGGCAAAGCGGCCATCCACAAAACCCATTTGACCCAGGACTCTCAAAATGAGCAATCCATGGCGGGTCTTGCTTTTTGTAGCCCCGAAGAATTCGAAGAACTGCAGCGACTGAACTCCGCTTATTCTGAAAAATTTGGTTTCCCCTTCGTTCTTGCAGTTCGTGGCCCGAGGGCTTTGGGCTTGAGTCGACAAGAGATTCTTTTGACCCTAAAGCGTCGACTTCGCAATACCCGAGATTACGAACAGCAAGAGGCCATTAGAAATATTCACCGCATTGCCGAGTTGCGACTTCATGAAAAAATGGGCATTCAAAGTCCTCAAGGCGAGATGATCTGGGATTGGCATGAGAGGCTTGCCAAGTATTCCGAGGACGAAGAGCTCGACGCCACGACCCACATCCGAAAACTGACTGCCACCTACATGACCGCCGCGCACCAATCGGTGGCCCAAGAAATTCGCCAATTGATGCTTGAGTGTGGCTTTGATGAAGTGAGCGTGGATGCGGTGGGCAACGTGGTGGGCAAGTACCACGCCAAGACGTCTACCTCCTCCTCGCCTTCTTCTCAGACCCTCATGATCGGGTCGCACTACGACACGGTTCGAAATGGCGGTAAATATGATGGTCGACTGGGCATTTTGACGGCATTGGCTTGTGTGCAGATGCTCCATCAAAGCCAAACACGCTTAGAGATCAATATTGAAGTTGTCGCCTTCTCTGAGGAGGAAGGTCAACGGTTTGCTGCAACCTTTTTATCCTCTAGTGCATTGTGTGGACAATTTCAATCGGACTGGCTCGAACAACTCGATGCCCAAGGTGTCACCCTAAGACAGGCCCTAGAGAGTGCCGGCTTGAACCCCCAAGACATTCCCAGTCTCAAACGCGAACCCAGTCACTATTTGGGATTCTTAGAAGTTCATATTGAACAAGGGCCCGTTTTGTGTCATCAACACTTGCCCTTGGGCATCGTGAGCTCCATCAATGGATCGGTTCGTTATCTTGGGAAAATTTTCGGCAGAGCTTGCCATGCAGGCACCACCCCCATGGACGATCGCCAAGATGCCGTTTGTGCCGCGGCCGAAATTGCGCTGAGCATGGAGCGATTGGCAAAAGACATGCCCACCACAGTCGCCACCATGGGGATGTTCAATGTTCCCAAGGGCTCCATCAATGTGGTTCCAGGGGAGGTTCAGTTCAGTCTGGACATGCGAGCCCCCAGCGATGAGTTGCGAGACGCGTTGGCAAAGAAGGTGTTGGCCGAAGCCCAGCGTATCTGCACAGCGCGTGGCGTCAATTTGGAGCTCCAACAGAACTTAATCATCAGCGCAGCCCCAAGCAATGAAAAGCTCAAACGCTGTTGGCACCTAGCCCTAGAGGAACTTGGGCTGCCCGAGTTTGTCCTCCCCAGCGGAGCAGGACACGATGCCATGAAAATGCACGACATCATGCCCCAAGCCATGCTGTTTGTTCGAGGCCTTAACTCTGGCATCAGCCATAATCCGCTCGAGAGCACCAGCGCCCAGGACATGCAACTGGCCATTGACGCCTTGTTACACGTTGTGCACCAAATTAATGCATCTTCAAACGAAAAACACTAAAAAGGTGCAAAGATATTGTCTCTTTGATCTTCTGACTTGAATCCGAATGCGAATTAGCTCCGATTTAATTTCATCAACGATGGTTCATTAAAGATGACCAAAGCCCAGTTGAATGCGCACCAAATCCGAGCGTTTATTGTCTACAATGGTACGGTGTAGGCACTGATATTGCTTCGTGATAATCAATTCTTAATGGAGTACAAGATGAGCAAATTTTCTTTTGGCAAGATTAAAAACGGTCTTGCCCTAGCCCTGAGCTTAAGTGGTGCCATGGCAATGGCGCAAAACACGCCATTGAAGTTCCAACTCGATTGGCGTTTTGAAGGACCTGCAGCCATGTTCTTGGTTCCAGAAACCAAAGGGTACTACAAGCAAGAAAAATTGGATGTGACTGTGGATGCTGGCAATGGCTCTGGTGGCACCGTGACCCGAGTGGCGTCAGGTTCCTACGACCTGGGATTTGCTGACTTGGCCTCTCTCATGGAGTTTCACGCCAACAACCCCGATGCACCCAATAAGCCTGTGGCCATCATGATGGTTTACAACAACACACCCGCATCCGTCATGGCTCTCAAAAAGTCTGGCATCAAGAGTCCTGCCGATTTGAATGGCAAGAAGTTGGGCGCGCCAGTCTTTGATGCTGGACGCCGTGCTTTCCCCATTTTTGCCAAGGCCAACAACATCTCCAATGTGACCTGGACAGCCATGGACCCCACCTTGCGCGAGACCATGTTGGTCAGAGGCGACTTGGACGCCATCACTGGATTCACCTTCACCTCTCTCCTCAATATTGAAGCACGCGGCGTCAAAGCAAGCGATGTCGTGGTCTTGCAGTACCCAGACTATGGGGTCAAGATGTATGGCAATGCCATCATCGCTTCGCCCAAAATTTTGAAAGAAAATCCTGCAGCGGTTCGCGCCTTCTTGAGAGCCTTTAGTAAAGGCATGAAAGACGTACTCGCTAAACCCGCAGAGGCCATCCAGAGCGTGAAAGCACGCGACGGCATCATCGATGTGGATTTGGAGATTCGTCGCTTGAAGTTGTGCCTCGATACTGTGGTCAATAGCCCAGACGCTCACAGCGAAGGTTTTGGACAAGTGAATGCTCCTCGCTTGGCGTTGATGTCAAGTCAAGTCTCAGACGCCTTTAACACCAAAACACGCGTCAACCCTGACACCATTTGGAATGCGTCGTACCTTCCAAGCGCCAAAGAGCTCAACGTGCTACCCCAAAAATAATGGTGGCGTCTACCACTCCATTCGTGGAGTTTAAAAATGTCTGGTTGGCTTATAACGACGAGTTATTGGCCAAGCAGCAATACGCCGTAGAGGACATCAACTTAGATATCCAAAGTGGTGAATTTGTAGCGATTGTGGGTCCCTCTGGTTGTGGCAAGTCCACCTTCATGAAACTCACCACAGGACTCAGACGCCCCACACGGGGTCTGATCCGCGTGAATGGGCAAGAGGTCACGGGCCCTTTAAAAATCAGCGGGATGGCATTCCAAGCCTCGTCTTTGCTGCCCTGGCGCACAACGCTTGATAACGTTTTACTGCCCCTAGAAATCGTGGAGCCGCATCGCTCCCAATTCAAAGCCAAAAAAGAAGAGTACGAGCACCGTGCCATTGAACTCTTAAAACGTGTGGGACTGGGTGGCTATGAGCGCCAGTATCCATGGCAACTCTCGGGTGGAATGCAGCAGCGTGCGAGCATCTGTCGGGCCTTGATTCATGAGCCCAAAATGCTACTCTTGGATGAGCCTTTTGGGGCCTTGGACGCTTTCACCCGTGAGGAGTTGTGGTGCATTTTGCGAGACTTGTGGACTGAACAACGTTTCAACGTCATTTTGGTGACGCATGATTTGCGTGAATCGGTATTTTTAGCTGACACGGTCTATGTCATGTCCAAAAGCCCAGGACGATTCATCGTCAAACGTGAGATCGACTTGCCAAGACCCCGAGACTTGGAGATCACTTACACCAGTGAATTTGCCGATGTGGTGCATGAACTGAGGAGTCACATTGGGGCCCTCAGAACTGGACAAGGTACAACAAGCCCCTCCAACCCTGCCAAATCCAACGCTCACCCTTGACTCACACCCAAGCCTTGCCAAGCCCACTTGCCCAACACTTCAACTGAAAAGACGTCCGCATGAAATGGTCTAAAAAGCTAGAAGCCAGCTCTCCTTGGATTTTGCTCATCTTCACACTGGTTTTGTGGCAAGTGTTGTGCAGTGTCTTTGAGGTGTCGGAATTTATTTTCCCAAGTCCAATCAAAATCGCGCAAGAGCTCATGCAGTACAGTGCCATCATTGCTGGGCACGCATGGAGAACCTATTGGGTCACCATGGCTGGGTTTGGATTGGCCATTGTTGTGGGCGTTCTCTTGGGATTTGTGATTGGTAGCTCACGCATTGCCTACACTGCGGTCTACCCACTCATGACTGCATTCAATGCGCTACCGAAAGCGGCCTTTGTCCCTATTTTGGTGGTTTGGTTTGGCATTGGAGTTGGCCCGGCCATCTTGACCGCATTTCTCATCAGCTTTTTCCCCATCATGGTCAACATCGCCACGGGCTTGGCCACCCTTGAGCCAGAGTTGGAGGATGTGCTCAGAGTCCTGGGCGCCAAACGCTGGGATGTATTGATGAAAGTGGGCTTGCCTCGCTCCTTGCCCTACTTTTATGCCTCTTTGAAAGTGGCCATTACACTGGCGTTTGTAGGAACCACGGTGTCAGAGATGACAGCAGCCAACGAGGGCATTGGCTACTTGCTGATCTCTGCAGGGTCTTCTATGCGCATGGGCTTGGCCTTTGCGGGCTTGGTCGTGGTCGGTGCCATGGCCATGATCATGTATGAGCTCTTTAGCTATGTAGAAAAGCACACCACGGCCTGGGCTCACCAAGGCTCTCAGAACCGATAGCCCTCGCCGCGCGCGCGGCACACTTTGGGGTGTCTCGCTCAAATTTGTCAATCTTTGATGTTTTTTGATGTCACTCAACTCGACTAGAATGCAGTCGTGCTTGTGTGTATCGATTCGATAACCTGAATGCTTGTTATTTTGTGGGGACGCCGCCCCTGAGCGGTCACACCCCAAGTTATAGGCAAGAAAGTTAACGATCCATCATCACCCCATTCAACTCGACTATTTTGGATGCCCTATGGATAAACCCGATAAGAATGTGACGCCCAAGGTCAGCACCATGACTTTTTCAGACGTCCTCTTTCTGTGCTTCATGGTTTTTGTGGTCTTCGCGGTCGCCTTTGTGGGGCGGCTTGCATATCTTGAGGGCATGAAAACCGAAGGCTCCAAGCAAAATGGCGAAGCCATCGCCGCTTGGTTCACTCAGGCCTCGGCTGACCGCTATAAAGACAACTTCAACCCCACAGAATGTGCTGCAGGCCTGCTTCCAGCCTTACCTGTGATTGCCGCCTCGTCACCTGAGTCTACAGAACCCGCCGCCAAGCCAGCGGATGAGAACCAAGCCACGACCGAGCAAGCAGACGCTGCTGCGCCAAAGTCTGAGGCCACCGCCGCTGCCCCAAGCACCTCTAGTGTGCCCGCCCAAGCCGCTACAGCCTCCAGTGAGGAGACCAAAAGCGCAGACACCACAACAGCGCAAAATGTCCCCAGAACATGGGGAGAGTGCTTAAAGTATTTGACCAGCGAGAAAGGTCCTTGGTCACAAATGAAAAACCCCTTCAATGACCAACCTCTCACATTCATTGAAAAGTGCGACCCGACCAACCACGAAATTCCTGGCTATATTGTTTTAGAGTCGATCAATCCGACCCCTCCAGGCTCAGCCATTCCGAGCTATACGAATGCCTTGGCCAGCACTGACACGATTGATAAAAAAATGCAGTTGCGAGTGACCATTTGCGACAAAGGGTCCTACCCCATCCCCATTGCTGACATCGAATTCTAAGGAACTGAGATCATGGACAACATCGATCACATACGGGCGTTGCTGCACGGCAAAAAAGGCGTTATTGAGGAAGTGATCCCATCGGGACAGGGAGTTAGAAAGCTGCTCTACGATTGGTTGCTCAATCCCAACTACGAGACCAATTACCACAAAGAGGTTGATAACTGGATTGGTCTGCTGATTGTGACGAACTTGTTTGCCATGCTCTTTGAGCATGTACCGCAAGTTTTTGAGCCCAACAAAGAGCTTTTCCATATCTTTGATGTGTTCTCAGTTGCGATCTTCACGGTTGAGTACTTTTTGCGGTTTTACTTGGCCCCAGAGGACGAGGAGTTTTCCAAGAAAAAGCTACCTCGCTTGCGATATATCTTTAGCCCCTTTGCACTGATTGACTTCTTTGCGGTGGCTCCGTTTTATTTGCAATCTTTTCTGCCCATCGATTTGCGCGTGCTGCGGTTCTTGCGACTGCTCAGGATGCTCAAACTGTTCCGCGTTTTGCTGCCCGCCATCACAGAGTTCAAAGAGCTCAACGCTGGCCGCACCTTTAGACAAAAACTCCATGCCTTGGTGTACAACTCGGAATATGGTGGCGCACTGCACGGACTATTTGATAACTTCATCGTGGTCTGGGTCGTGATCTCCGTGATCGCTGTGGTGTTCGAGTCCGTTCAAAGCATTCACTACATCTTGAACACCGAGTTCATCATCTTGGACACGGTGGCTGTGACCATCTTTACGCTGGAATACTTCATGCGTCTTTACTGTTGCGTGGAAGAACCAGGTTTCCAGCACTTTTTAATTGGTCGACTCAAGCAAGCCAAAACAACAGGATCGATCATCGACTTTTTGGCTGTGCTGCCATTCTTTTTAGAGGTGTTTTTACACCACCTCTTTGACTTGCGATTCTTGCGAGTATTTCGTCTCCTAAGACTCTTGAAGTTGACCCGCTATACAGGGGCAACGGCGACCTTGGCCAAAGTCATCGTGCGCGAGTGGCCCGTGATGGCAGCAGCAGGTTTTGTGATGATGCTCTTGGTGGTGCTCACCGCAAGTTTGGGCTACCTCTTTGAACACGAAGCACAACCCGATAAGTTCGAAAACATCCCTCAAGCGGTTTACTGGGCAGTGATCACCCTGGCTTCTGTGGGTTATGGTGACATCACCCCCGTGACCCCTGTTGGGCGATTTTTGACGATCATCTTGGCCTTGATTGGTATTGGTATTTTTGCCATTCCGGCCGCTCTTTTAAGCTCTGCCTTCAGTGACCAATTGATCACCGAGCGTGAGGAGCTCAAGGACAGTTTGATCAAAATCATTGGCGAGGGAGACATCACCGATGAAAAGGCCGAGATCATCCGAGCCGAGGCAGAGCGCCTACATTTGACCGAACACGAAGTCGATAAGCTTTTGGACCGAGCCATTGAGGAGCGTGATGCCCTTGTGCATGGCTCAAAATTGCCTTTGAGCCAAATTGCACAAGATCCCGCCCATGCGGTTGAACATTTCAAAGTATTGGTGTCTGAAATTCGCCAGCTCTCCATACTCTCAAACCACGCTCAGTTTGAGTCATTTGCCAAAGACAATGATCGCCTCACTCAAAGTGAACTGGCTTTGTGGCAACAAATGGGAAGCAATGTGACAGCCAGTACCCCCGCCGCGACAACTCCAGCGGTTTCACCTCAAGCCGCGCCGTCTCCCGTCACTGCACCCAAACCCGAGGCTGGAGATCACCCTGCAGGCTAGTGAATTGAATACTCAAGCGGCGTGGCAAGCTTCGTTGAATCTTCGCTACAGCTTGGAGCACGGGCGCACCGTGGTGAGGCATCATCACCACGGCCCGCTTCGAGTCCTCAAGAGCTTGTACCCTGAGGGTGATGCGACTTGCCACAACATTTTGGTCCACCCTCCCAGCGGATTGGTGGGCGGGGATCACTTACAAATTCAAGTTCACCTCGAACCTGAAAGTCATGCATTGATCACGACCCCTGGGGCCACTCGTTTTTATGGTGAAACGGACAGGCAAGCAAAACAACACGTTGTGGCTTTGGTAAAAAATCACGCCAAGCTTGAATGGTTACCCATGGAGGCTTTGGCCTACAACGGCTCACACGGAGTAAACCACGCGCACTTCGAGCTCGAAGAAGAGGGCAGCTTGATTGCTTGGGATGTCACGCAACTTGGACTGCCGCAAGCGAGTCAGCCGTTCATGAGCGGCGTGTTTGAGCAACACCTGGAGATCAAGGGCGTATGGCTAGACAAAGCCAGGATTGATGCACTAGACCATCGTTTACTCAATAGCCCTGTGGGACTGTCAGGTCAGCGATGTTTTTCTACGCTGGTGTTTGCCCAAGGTCAAGATTTGAGCCTTGAGACTCGTGAAAACGTCTTAGAAGGACTTCGACAGTTGCTCAGGCATCACCTGGCTCAGAGTGGCCTGCGCTTAGATGCGGGGGTGACCTCACCTCACCCACAAGTGGTGGTATTGAGAGTTCTCAGTGATTTGGTAGAACCGAGCATGCAACTTTTGAAAGCGGCTTGGGAGCTATTGCGCCGGGATGCATGGGGACTGTCGCATACACCACCAAGGATTTGGGCCTCCTAGCTCGACGTTGAGGTCGCTCGCACAGGCGTATCGGTCATTTGATCCCTTTTGGCCAAGTCTTTGAACAAATAAGCCCAAGCCAAAGCGACCAACAAGGTACCCAAACCACCCACGAAAGCGGCCCCAACAGGGCCAAACCAAGCGGCTGTGGCACCGGACTCGAATTCCCCCAACTGATTACTCGCGCCGACAAACACCATATTGACTGCGCTCACGCGTCCGCGCATATCGGCTGGTGTGTCAATTTGAACCAAGGTGTGGCGAATCACCACGCTCACCATGTCTGCGGCTCCACTGATCATGAGCGCAAAAAATGACAGCACAAACACATTGGAAATAGCAAAAACCATGATGCTCACACCAAAGACACCCACTGAGACGAGAAGCTTGGAGCCCACGTGTTTTTTGAGTGGCCACCGGGCCAAAAACAAAGAAACAGCAATCGCACCAAACGCTGGGGCAGCCCTCAAAACTCCCAAACCCCAAGGTCCCGTGTGAAAGATATCTTTGGCATAGATCGGCAAAAGCGCGGTCGCACCGCCAAGCAAAACGGCGAACAAGTCTAATGAGATCGAGCCCAGAATAATCTTCTCTCGCCACACATACACCACGCCCGCCAAGACCGATTGGAGTGTTGCCGCCCTCTCCTCTCGCTCGATGGGGTGTGTTCTAAGGCCCAAGAACCAAAAGCTAGAAATGGCATACAAAAATAAACAAAGCCCATAGACGGCATTGGCATGTATCGCGTAGAGCACCCCGCCCAAGGCGGGCCCAGCCACCACACTGGCTTGATAACCCATGGAGTTCAAGGCCATGGCTCGGGTGAGCACCCTGGACTCGACAAGACTGGGCAACAAGGCTTGCTGGGCTGGGTTTTGAAACGCCCTCACAATCCCCAGAACCAACGACACCCCGAGCAAAAAAGACCGACTCAACGCATTTTGTGTGATGGCCAAGATGATGACCAGCACCACCAACGATTGGACAGCCCAGCACACCATCACAATTTTTTCTCTTGGTAAACGGTCCGCCACATGACCTGCCCACAAAGTCAAGACCAAGGCAGGACAAAACTGATACAAACCCACCAAACCCAGATCCCAAGCACTGCCTGTGAGGTCATACATCTGCCAGGCCAAAGCCACCATGAGCATTTGGGCTGCAGTACTGGCTGCAATTTTGGACCACCAAAACCGCACAAAGCTTTTGTCGGAAAAAAGCTCTTGGAGCTCAGGCGTGGACTCACGCCAACGCCTTAAACGCGCAACGATTGAAAAATTAAACAAAAAAAACCATACCTTTATAACTTGAGTCTCAAAGTCTCACCGGGGTGATGGAGTGTAGAAGTGCGAACCCCATCCAACAGCCCATGCTGATCAGTGACTTGGACTACCAACTCCAAAAGATACCACAAAGCACTGGCATGCACATCAAGGAGTCAGTCTCAAAGCTCTTCCTAGGCGCTGGAGACCCAAAAGTTGCTGCTGCCAAAAACCCTCTCCATACGACTGCTCAAGGCCAGGTTCTTGACGTATCCCTGTGGGCTCAAAGCGATTTTCAAAATTGGCCGTACCAAAGATCACATCCCACCAAGGCAACAAAACTCCAAAGTTATGCCCCCCCAGCACACCGGGTGAAAACTCATGACCCTCTCCCATGCTGTGGTGAAAGCGATGAAAACGCGGACTCACCCAAAGCCAATCCAAAGGCCCCCAGCTCCAACGAACATTGGCATGCTGTAAGCTTTGACTGAGTTGAGTCAACACCACCAAGAGCACAAATTGAGTCGGTGAAACACCGATGCATTGGGTCAGCACCACCCCCAAAAAAGCCACGATCACGTCGTCCAAGAGATGGTTTCGACTATCACTCCAAAAAGTCATGACTTGTTGGGAGTGATGCAGCGAGTGCAAGGCCCACCAAAACGACCATTGGTGTTGAGCGCGGTGTATCCAGTAATTGAAAAAATCAAGCACCACAACGTAGGCGATGAACGTGAGCACGGGAGAGTTTGCCAGACCCGGTAGCCACTGCTCCAAATGGTAAGTGGGCCAACCTTGAACATGCAAATAGCCCATCACCGTGTCAATAGGAGCATTAAAGAGGATGAAAAACACCAAACGGAAAAGTCCCAATCGCTGAATGAGTGTGTAGATCACATCTGCGCGAATGGCAGCTTTTTTTTGCGCCCCTTCAAGTGCACTTTCACGCTCGGCGGGCCACAACTTTTGAATCGGCCACATGAACCCCACCATCACCACGAGTTCAATGAGCCCCCACAAGACCCACTCACACGCCTCGTAACTGTCTTCGATCCACCCACCAAAACCGAGGTTGAACATCACGGGCTGCACAACACCCTCCAAGATGAGGTCTGTACCTTGGGATAAGAGTTGTGACAATAAATTGGAGCCCTCCACCATCACACACCGTCCTTATTCAACTTGGCACGGTTCGTTAACGATTGAGCACTCCTTAGGTGCAAGACGATCCACTCGCGGTAGCGTGGGTGCTCGTCCAGGGTTCTAAAGCAAAAGCCTTTACGCTCCAAGCCCTCAAGTAACGGCTCCAAGACGGCGGGTGCCCAGGGGTCTTGCCTTGACCAAATACCCAGATGGGCCATCAAGATGTCTCCAGTGCGAATGTGATCAAGTGCTTTTTTGAGGAGAAGCGCATTGGGATAGGCTTGGCTTGGTAACTCATCGCCCAAGAAGCCCGCATCACTCCATCCCACATGATCAAAACCACAAGCACGCGCGCTTTCAATCAACTTGGCCGAAGTCTTGCCACCAGGGGCCCTGAACAAAGGCAAAGCGGGTTGTGAGGTGAATTGTTCAATACGCTGGGCTGCGCCTTCAAGGGCTTGGCAGTACTGTGCGGGGGTGTAATTGCTAACCTGCCCGGTGTGTACGCCCGCCGAGGGCTTGACCCGAAAACCATTGTTGTTGGGTAAATCAGCGAGCCAATAGACATGGTCTAGCGTGTGAGATGCAAATTGATGGCCTTCCAACGCCCTCTCTCTCCACCACGGCTGCCAAGCCTCACCCAAACTCGAGCCCCCCGACTTGGCGGGCTCATCGGCCACAAAAAAAGTAACCCGAACTTGATGGCGCTTGAGTACTTCAGCAATCAAGGGAGCAACCCCCATGTGCCCGGTATCAAAGGTCAAATAAAGAGGTTGATCGCAAGACGAGTGGGCAGCATTGTCCCCCCTCACCGGCTCTCGGGCCACAGCAGCATTGAGCCCCATGCAACACACCCAAAGGAGCGCGCTCAACACACGTTGTACACCTAGAGTTTTAAACGTCTGAGGGCTGGGGGCAGGGTTCATCAAGTATCCAATCAACTCTTACTTCTCAATCTTCTGATCTCAATACTCAATTCAGCAATTGTCCTAGACCAAAGTCATTGTCTGAGCGCATGCTCCAAAGTCCAAACACCATGAGGAGACTTGCCCACGCTCACTTGGTTGAGCAATTTACCAGTGGCCAAATCAATGATGCTCAATTTTTTAATCCAACGTGAGGAGACGTAAACCGTTTTATGGTCCACTGAAATCTCCATATCGTCTGGGCCACCTGGGGCTGCAAATGTGCGCTCAACAGTGAGTGTGGGCAGATCAATCACGCTCACCGTATTGGCGGCCCGGTTACTCACCAAGACATGTTTCCCGTCTCCCAAGGCCCTAAAAGAGTGAGCTCCTTTTCCGGTCGGAATGGTTTTGACCAAAGTCGCGGGTGACTGAGTGATGTCATAGACTTGCACCTCTTGTCCACCCGTCAATGCCACAAGCAATAATTTGTCATCGGACGTTCCAAACACATCGGCTGGAGCTGATCCCGTTTTTACTCGCCATTTCAAAGTTTGACTGGCCAAGTCCACACTGACCAATTCGTCAGAGTCTTGCATAGACGCGTAGACCGTGGAGCTCTTGGAGTCAATCCACAAATGACTGGGTGTTTTACCGGTGGGGACTCGCTTCACCAAATTCAATGTCTGTCCATCCCAGCGATAGATATCAACGTGGTTCAAACGATTGGCCAAAGTCACGAACCATTTCATATCAGGTGAGAAACGCAATTGATAGGGATCAAGCGTACCCTTCACCACACGCTGGACCTCTGCGGTTTTGGGATCCACAAATGTAAGCGAATCCCCTCCCGCATTGGCCACAATCATCGAGTGTTCATCGGGAGTCAAATACAAGTGATGGGGCTCTTTACCTGTCGGAATCGTTTTGATGATGTGCCAGTCACTCGGATCAATGACGCTCACTGTGGAGTCCAGTGAATTAAGCACAAAAACTGGAGTGGTGGCCTTGGCTGACACACATGCCAAGGTTAGGCCCAAGAAAGCGCCCCACACCAAGACCCGAGACAGGGTCGACATCAAAAAACGATCCATTGTAATTTTCCCAATTTATAAGCTCTCAGTTTAAAGGAACTTTCCCTCTTACCCAAGACCCTTTGAGAAGTTTACTCATTTCACTCAAGCCCAGCATGGCCATAGCGAAGAGGAATTTTGCGCCAAATCAAAATCAATCTGCTAGGGGCTTCGATTTGTTGGTCAGCACTTCAAAGCTCATCGCCATGTCGAATCAAATCCAATTGGGCAAGGCTCAATGCGCGCCACTGACCTGGCAACAAATCCGAGGGCAAACTCAAGGCACCCATCTTTGAGCGGTGCAAGCCCACCACCAAGTGACCCACACTGGCCAGCATACGCTTGACTTGGTGGTATTTGCCTTGGGTGAGCGTCATGGCGATGGAGCGTTCACTGAACTGTTCAATGGCTTGGGCGCGAACAGGAATGGGACTATCGTTGAGCACCACGCCGGCCAACAACCGCTCAATTGCTTGTGGCTCAATAGGGTCTTGGGTGGTGATGTCATACACCTTAGGGACGTGGTGTTTGGGGGAGGCGAGCTGATGAATCAATGCACCATCGTCGGTCATGATCAGTAAGCCAGTGGTGTCTTGGTCCAACCGGCCCACTGCTTGCACGCCTTGGACGGCGGACTTTTGTGGTCGTTGGCGCAAAGGGGCTGGGAGCAACGAGTAGACGCTGGGCCAGTGGGAGGGCTTTTGTGAACACTCGGTTGAGGCGGGCTTGTGCATCATCAGATAAGCCTTGGGCCAATAAAACCATTGTTCGCCTTGAACGACAAAGGGCCAATCACGCTCCACTTCAACCTCTTGCCAAGGGTCGTCGCAAACATGGGAATGCTCCAACAAGCCCAAGCGGGTATGGCCTTGCTCGATCAACCCCTGGCAAATTCGCCGGGTTCCGAAACCTTGAGAAAACAACAATTCTTGGAGTTGCATGCGCACAGGGTGATCGCCCCCTTGACGAGCTTTAGCTTTGGAACTCACTCAAGCCCCTTCAATCAAGAGAAATTTAAGGGCTTGGTTCTTAAAGAACATGGCAGTCACCTTTGCAATCGGTTGGGAGATAGTCAAGAAATACTCTCGTTTTTTACTTTTACATCCTCTTTGACGCCTTACTCTTGTAGCTTCATCCCAGTGGAGTGCACCAACTCTTGCATCGCCTTTGCATCGTCTTGAATAAAGCGAAGCGTTTGTTCTCGAGTGAAATTAAATATCTCTGCATTTTGTTGCGCTGCCGAGGCCTGGAAGTCTGCACTGGCCAACACCCCTTGAAAAGCTTTGAAGAGGCGATCACACACAGACACAGGTGTGCCCGCGGGAGCCGCCAGGCTATACCAACTGCCCGATACAAAATTGGGCAAACCCGCCTCCATGAACGTGGGGACATCGGGCAGTGTGGGGCTTCGCTTAGAGCCTGCATAGGCAATCGCTTTGAGTTGCCCGGTTTTGACAAAGGGCTGAACCACAGAGATATTGAGCATGCCCACAGGGACAGAACCCGCCACCATGTCTGTGAGTGCCGGACCCGCACCGCGATACGGGATGTGAGTCATCTCCAGACCAGCTCGGTGTTTAAGCATTTCAGCCCCAATATGAGGAGAGCTGCCCATGCCCGCCGAGCCGTAACTCAAGGCACCGGGTTTGGCTTTGACCAAGGCGATGAAATCCTTCAAGGAATCGACCTTAATGCTGGGATGAACGGTCAAGATATTGGGGACATTTCCAATAATGCCAATGAACTCAAACCCTTTGATGCCATCATAGGGAACGCTTGTTGCCATCGGTGTCACAACGTGAGCGGCCGAGGTGCCCATGAGCAAGGTGTACCCATCGGGTGCTGACTTGGCCACAAAGGCCGCTCCAATCGAGGCGCCACCCCCAGCCTTGTTTTCCACCAGCACCGTTTGCTGCAACTGCTCTCCCAGACCCTTGGCCATCATTCTCGAGAGCAAATCAGTGGGGCCACCCGGGGCATAGGGGTTGATGAGTAAAACAGGTTTACTCGGATAACTCACACCCTGGGGGGGGGCGTTTTGAGCCCATGAAAACAAAGGCGCTAAGAAGAGTGAGACGGAAATAATCCAATTGCACTTGATCACCATGATCTCCTATGCTTAAAGTAGTGAGAGCGAAAAGACCCACCGCAAGAGGTGAGTCCTGATGTGAGGACGAAACGCCTGGTTAGAGCGTGAGTTGTGTGGTTGATTATGCCGTGAATAGGCGGCGCTTAAAGCCAGCGTAGCTAGGGATGAACCAGCAAAGGAAGGCCTTGAACGCAAAAGATGGATCTTGCAATTTTGTTCAAAAAAGGCATTGCGAGGACATTTGATCTGGGTCAAGTAGGCAAGCTTTGCACACAAATTGTTCTCTCTCTAACATCAGAAAAAAGACAATGTCATCCCCGTGCTCAATTAAAATAGAACGATGCCCAACACAAATGCTCCACACCATCACGCCCCCGCCTCCCAATCCACCCCTAGACTGACCTCACTCTCACATGGGGGTGGCTGTGGTTGCAAGATTGCACCCGCTGTGCTGCAAGATATTTTGCGCCGCACACAAGGCGTAAGCTCAGCTCTACCCATTCCCAAGGAACTCTTGGTTGGACTTGAAACCTCAGACGATGCTGCGGTGTACCAACTCAACGAGCACCAAGCGTTGGTCGCGACAACTGACTTTTTCATGCCGATTGTGGATGACCCTTTTGAGTTTGGGCGCATTGCTGCTACCAATGCACTGAGCGACGTCTACGCCATGGGAGGGCAACCCATTTTGGCGTTGGCTATTGTGGCCATGCCTGTCAATACGTTGGATGCACAAACAATTGCTGACATTTTGCGCGGTGGTCAATCTGTGTGCGCCGACGCGGGGGTTGTTCTTGCGGGTGGTCACACCATCGACTGTGTAGAGCCCATTTATGGCTTGGTGGCGTTGGGGATTGTGGATCCGAAAGATTTAAAGAAGAACTCTCAATCCAAACCAGGAGACTGCTTAATTTTAGGCAAACCCTTGGGCGTGGGGGTGATGTCGGCGGCCTTGAAAAAGAACCAACTGAGTGAAAAAGCCTACGAGCAAATGATCGCGGCCACAACGCAACTCAACCGCCCGGGCTCTACCCTTGCCAAAATGCCCTCCGTTCACGCACTGACCGACGTCACAGGCTTTGGCTTACTGGGCCATGCGCTTGAGATGGCCAAAGGCTCAGACGTTCATCTGCAACTCGATTGGTCCTGCATTCCACTTCTTGATGAAGTTCAGGGCTTGATTGAGGCGGGCAACGTGACTGGAGCCTCAGGCAGAAATTGGACAAGCTACGGACAAGACATTGAGCTCTCCAAGTCTCTTCCAGCCTGGGCACAGGACCTCTTGAGTGATCCCCAAACGAGTGGCGGTTTACTGGTGAGTTGCGAGCCTCACAGTGCCCCTCAAGTCCTGAAGATCTTTCAAGACTCGGGCTTTACACAGGCCTGCGTCATTGGACACGTGCAAGACAAACAGAGCCACAATGCTTGGGTCCATGTTGGTTGATGAAACTAGATACAGATTGATTTGAGTTGATGTGAGTTGATTTAGGTTGATATGGGCTCATGGCCAAAGTGATGCACCTGACAGACGAAGTGTTTACTCCTGCGTTAAGAGCTCATAGGGAAGAATAACCCGGCTGAATGCGAATAATTCTCATTTAATGTAAAATCAACGCATGGAAACATATCAATCGTTGGCAAAACTCCCCAAGCTTGAGAAAGCGTGGGTGAAGACCTTGCGTCCTCAAGCATCCCAAAATCTTTTGGCCAGGCAGCTCGAGGAGATTGGGTTTGTTCCTGGCGAGCAAGTTCAAGTCTTAAGTAAAGCCTTGATTGGGGGCGACCCCATGGTGGTGAGGGTTGGACAGTCGACCTTTGCCCTTCGACAAGCTGAGGCTCAGTTGATCGAAGTCACCCAGGAGCCCTGAGGTGCAAACAGCCACCTTGCATTTTGTGGACCACTCTCCCATGGTGGCTCTCATTGGCAACCCCAATTGCGGTAAAACAGCCATCTTTAATGCGCTTACCGGAAGCCATCAAAAGGTGGCCAATTACGCGGGCGTCACTGTTGAGAGAAAAGAGGGCAAACTCAGTCTGGGCGAGCCCGGCAAAACACTCAGAATTTTGGACTTACCAGGAGCCTACAGTCTTTACCCCAGGTCCTTGGATGAACGCGTCACCCACGATGTACTCAAAGGACTGGCAGCGGGTGAGAAACGCCCCGACTTGGCCGTTTGTGTGGTTGACGCCACCAATCTACGAAGGACCTTGAAACTGGCCCTGGCTGTTCAACGCCTGGGACTGCCGTGTGTCTTGGCCTTGAACATGAGCGATTTGGCCGAAAAAAGAGGCTTGCACATAGACCCACAAGCGCTGAGCGCTCACCTGGGCATGCCTGTCATCCCAACAGTGGGCATCCAAGCCCAAGGCGTTGCCCCCTTAAAGGCTCATCTGATCGAGCGCTTTTTAAACAACCCTGCGCCACTTCAAACCCCTATAGTGAACGCTCCTCTGGATGATGCACCCGACAGCCACGATGCCCAACGCATTCAACGCATCCTGCGTGAACTGGGTCTTGATCACATCCAGCCCGATACGCTGAGCGAGCAAATTGACCATTGGGTGCTTCACCCTTTGTGGGGTCCCATAATCTTGGGATTTGTACTTTTTGTTGTCTTTCAAGCTGTTTTTGCCCTGGCCATCACGCCCATGGCCTTGATCAAAGACGCCAGTGTGGCCTTGGGAGATTACTGTGCAAGCATGATCGACTCCGAACTCCTGAGGAGTCTCGTGGTCGATGGGCTCGTGGCAGGGGTGGGCGGAGTTTTGGTTTTCTTACCCCAAATTTTGATTTTGTTCTTCTTCATCTTGGTACTGGAAGAATCAGGCTATTTGCCCCGAGCCGCCTATTTATTTGACAAATTAATGGGCAGCGTGGGTCTCTCAGGTCGATCTTTCATTCCACTACTCTCAAGCTTTGCTTGCGCCATTCCAGGCATCATGGCCGCACGCACCATCTCCAATACCCGTGACAGATGGGTGACCATCATGATTGCGCCCTTGATGACTTGTTCGGCGCGTTTACCGGTCTACACCTTGCTCATCTCAGCCTTTATTCCACAAACCCTGGTGGCAGGCACGTTTTCACTGCGTGGACTGGTCCTTTTTGCACTTTATTTGATGGGTATTGCAGGAGCGATGTTGGTGGCGTGGCTACTCAAACGCTTCACCAGCGAAGGCTCACTCACTCGCCCACTCATGATGGAGCTGCCCTCATACCATTGGCCCACCGCTAAAAATGTCGCCATCGGATTGTGGCAAAGGGCCAAAATATTCCTCAACCGCGTGGGCGGTGTGATCTTGCTCTTGACCTTACTCCTGTGGTTCCTGGCCAGCTTCCCTCTCCCAGACGAACACTTCCATGGCCAACCCATTGAGGTAAGCTTTGCGGGCCTATTGGGACATGCATTGGCCCATGTTTTTGAGCCCATCGGATTCAACTGGCAAATCAGCATTGCCTTGATCCCAGGAATGGCCGCTCGTGAGGTGGTAGTGAGCGCTCTGGGGACCGTCTACGCGCTGTCCTCCCAGGCTGGAGACA
This sequence comes from Limnohabitans sp., assembly GCA_036821105.1. Classification (GTDB taxonomy): domain Bacteria; phylum Pseudomonadota; class Gammaproteobacteria; order Burkholderiales; family Burkholderiaceae_C; genus Limnohabitans. The sequence continues at coordinate 931 of DAISKH010000008.1, read as the reverse complement.
TCACCTCCACATTGGGGCCCATGTTGGCTCAATCATGGAGCTTGGCCAGTGCGTTGTCGCTGATGGTTTGGTTTGTGTTTGCGCCGCAGTGCTTGTCCACCATTGCCACCGTTAGGCGAGAGACCAATGGTTGGCGCATGCCCCTCATGATGCTTTCTTACTTGTTTATTTTGGCTTATGCCGCCAGTTTCATCACCTATCGATTGGCGCTTTCACTGGGCCTAGGCTAAGTTGCGAGAAGAGAGTTCCATATGCTTTTGGAGTGTACCGATGGTTCAACAACGTCTTTACCGAATCGTGTTGCTGTGTTTGATGTTTGTAATCGGGCTTCAAAGCGCCATGGCCATTGAGGAGCCGAGCTACAAAACTTTGGTCCAAGAGGGCAACTTGCAAGTGCGGCTTTATGAGCCGCGTTTGAGTGCGGTCACACGTCTGAGCGGTGACATGGACCAAGCATCGAACCAAGGCTTTAGACGCATCGCTGATTTTATTTTTCGCAGCAACACCCCGCCAAAGACCAGCAACTCTGGCACAGACGCGAGTGCTGAGAAGATTGCCATGACCGCTCCCGTCATTGTTCAGCCCGAGACAGTGGAGCCCACCCACTCGAGCTATAAAAACACGCAGAGTTGGGCCGTTGAATTCGTCATGCCCAAACAATACACCGTTGAGAGCTTACCCAGACCCATCAACCCCCAAGTGCAAATCACTGAGGTCCCCGCCAAGACGTATGCAGTATTGACTTACACGGGATTGAACACCCAGTCCAAAGTACAAGAACAAATCGATTCTCTTCAAGCCTGGATCCAAAGCAAAGGCTGGAGTGCGTTGGGGCCTGCACAACTCGCTCGTTACGATCCGCCATGGACACTTCCCTTTTGGAGAAGAAATGAGATTTGGATCGAAATAAAGCCCCTACCTTAATGAGTGA
>DAISKH010000007.1:0-56318 GCA_036821105.1 Limnohabitans sp. | reverse complement strand
GCTCGACGTTTTTACATCTTTGGATTGGTCCTGTACCCGCAAGACTTTATCTACCTCACTGGTTTATTGATTGTTTGTGCGCTCTCATTGTTCTTGTTCACGGCTGTGGCGGGTCGCTTGTGGTGTGGGTTTGCTTGCCCACAAACTGTTTATAGCGAAATTTTCATGTGGATTGAGCGACTCATTGAGGGCGACCGTGGCGCTCGAATCAAACTCGATGAAGAGCCTTTGTCTCTTAAAAAGGCGGGCAAAAAGTTTCTCAAGCAACTGATCTGGGTCACCATTGCACTCTTCACGGGCTACACATTTGTAGGCTACTTCACACCGATCAAAGCCTTGTCACTAGAGTTAATACAGTGGCGACTTGGTCCTTGGGAGACATTTTGGATTTTATTTTATGGCTTTGCAACCTACGGCAACGCGGGTCACATGCGTGAACAAGTTTGTTTGTACATGTGTCCTTACGCCCGATTTCAAAGCGCCATGTTTGATCGAGACACTCTGATCGTCACCTATGATGAATCTAGGGGCGAACCCAAGGGGCGGCGATCACGCCACGATGACGTGGTAGCCAAGGGTTTGGGGCATTGTGTGGATTGCACCTTGTGTGTGCAAGTGTGTCCCACCGGGATTGACATCCGAGATGGACTTCAGTATCAATGCATCAGTTGTGGGGCGTGTGCGGACGTGTGCGACACCGTCATGGACAAAGTGGGATACCCCAAAGGCTTGGTGCGTTTCACCACAGAAAATGCGTTGGCCCACGGTTTAAACAAAATACAAATGTGGGAGAACGTGTTGCGCCCGCGTGTGGTGATCTACACAAGCTTACTGGGCACTTTGGTGCTTCTGATCGGGATCTCCTTGGCCTTGCGAACCCCATTCAAAATGGACGTGGTGCGGGACCGAGGTGCCCTGGCCCGGTTCACCGATCACGATAGCCTTGAAAATGTCTACCGACTACAAGTGATGAATGCCAGTGAGAGCACCAAGACATTTCACTTGAACGTTGGAGGACTCCCGAATCTGTATTTGCATTCCAGTTCTGAGTTGAGCGTTCCCCCGACACAGTCGAGCTGGGTGCCAGTCCAAGTCGATGTCCCTTACCCAGACGATACACTTCAAACGGGCTCACATCGGATTTGGTTTGAACTCGTTGACCTTGACACCCACGCTTCAATTAAGGAGCGCAGTGTCTTCATTGTTCCACGCTAAAACTGACTCTTGATGCTTTTTTGTTTTATGGGCCAATCTCATTTTGAACTTTTTCCCGACTCATCTCTGACTTTATCAAAGAACCATCATGACCAACACTCTTCGCTCTCAAGATGATCGACCCTGGTGGAGATACCCGCATGTTTGGCTCATCATCTCTGGCCCCTTGGTCGTGGTGGTGGCCGCTGTCGTCACGGCAGTGATAGCTTTTAGAAGCAACGACGTGATCATGGATGATGCTCACCCACCGAGCTTGAGCGCAGTGCAATTGCGAAGCTTGGCGCCCGCAGAACTAGCCAAGGCGCATGCCGCCACTCCCTTAGAGGTGAATCTGGCCAAAAAAGCCAATTCAACGACTACAACTTTGGCCAATGAAGGAACCCCAATGCCTGAGACCATGACTCAACCAGGAACTCCTCATCCATGAATAAACCTTCAATAAGTACCAGTCTATTGTTGACCCTGATGGTTCTGTGGCCCTCATTTTTAATGGCAGGGCTCATGGAGATGTTTGTCTTTGGATTAGTGGATCCCTCAGACATTGATTTTTTTGGTGCAGCACAAGAGTTTTCACGCACGGGTGTTTACACACTGGCATTTTTTGTTTTTTGGGCCATTGTGAGTTGCGCCTCGGGACTGACCTTGCTCTTGGCCATGCCCACACTCAAGGCGCGACTGGGGTCGACTCAAAATCGTTGAGTCTCGCTCTTGCCCCAAGGAGGGAGGCCATCAATTTAAATAGAAATGAAAATGAGCAAGATTTGATCTTGATTGATAGGGCTTGAATGGTAGGGGTTGAATGGTAGGGATTGAAAGGTGGGAGTTGATTGGACTTTTTTTTAGGTGGATTGAAGTCACGGACATATCAAACTCACCAATTTAAAAGCGTGTTCTAGAGCCCACTTGACACCCACCCAGTGCCTCTCAAGCATGGGCATCACCAGTGCTTGATTCAAAGCTAGAACATCAAACGCAGCTTTGAGAGTTCACGATCAAATTAAGCGCATCGGGATCCAGAATTTGGATATTTCGTTGCTTGACAGCAATCACCCCGTCATCTGAGAATTTGGAAAATGTTCTACTCACCGTCTCCAATTTAAGTCCCAGATAGCTACCTATTTCCTCACGCGTCATCCTGAGCACCAACTCAGAGCGCGAGAAGCCTCGAGCGTGAAGGCGTTTGACCAAGTTAAGTAGAAATGCGGCCAGTCTCTCCTCTGCTCGCATGCTGCCCAAAAGCAACATCACCCCATGTTCTCTGACGATTTCTTTGCTCATGATGCGATGCACATGGTGCTGCAAGGCCTTGACTTCTCGTGAAAGGTATTCAATTTTGTCAAAAGGCATGACACAAATCTCAGCATCCTCCAAGGCCACCGCATCACAACTGTGGAAGTCATTCACAATTCCGTCTAGCCCGGTGATCTCACCCGCCATTTGGAAACCCGTCACCTGATCTCGTCCATCCTCCGTGGTCACACAGGTCTTGAAAAATCCTGTACGAATGGCATACAAAGAGGAAAAGGGATCCCCTGTTTGGTACAAGTACTCGCCTCTTTTGATGCGACGCCGGGTGGCGACCAATTCATCAAGACGCTCCAAATCATCATTACTTAACCCCATGGGCATGCAAAGCTCACGCAAATTACAGTTTGAACAGGCAATTTTGATCGATTCAAGGTTCATAAATCTCAATATAGCTTAAAAGTCAACGAATGTCAGTCTGCTTTTGATCTTTCGCAAAGTTTAGTGCCAAGGAATTTAAGTTTGTTGATAAAAATCAAACTTTATCTGCAAATAACCGATCAAATGCACCAATATCCTTACCCTACCCTTCACTGCTCCAGGAGTATTAGACCCCATGTTGTCTTTCTCGCATGCGTTGCTCGAGCGCTTTGAGACGCAAGCCCCAAGCTATCAGTCCTACCCAAGCGTGGAGCAGTTCCAACATGCCTTTGGACCACGTCACTACGCGCAAGCCCTTGAGCACCGACACCAAAGTGTACTCACTCGAATAAAACCTTTGGCCATCTATGTTCACCTGCCCTTTTGCGCAAACCTCTGCTATTTTTGCAATCGTCACAAAATCGTCACCAAACGCTATAGCAAAACCTTATCCTACCTTGAACTCATTGAGCAAGAGCTCAAACTTCAAGTCGAGCACCTTGGACACACCCCCAAAGTCTCTCAACTGCATTTGAGTGGCGGCACGCCCACCTATTTGCACGCCTGTGAGTTAGCAAACTTGATCTCCATCCTGAAGTCTTACACCCACTTCGCGCCAGACATTGAAATGTCCATGGATATAGACCCTCGAAGTGTCAACCCGGAGAGCCTTGGGGCACTTCGAGAGATGGGGTTTTGGCGACTGAATTACGCTGTACAAGACTGCACTCCTCGGGTACAACGGGCCGTACACCGAGTCCTGGACTTTGAGTCTCTTTTTACACAATTCCAGGCTAGCCGTGCCATGGGGTTTCGCAATTTCAGCTTGGAGATCCTCTACGGCTTGCCTAAACAAACTCTCAAAAGCTTTGAGGCCACACTGGCTCAGGTCCTTGAGTTGTCCCCCGAACGTGTAACCCTCACTCACTACAAACACCAACCCCATTTATATTCACCACAGCGAAAAATCAACCCCAAAAATCTGCCCTCAAACCAATCGATCACCGCTTGCAACCTTCTTGCACAAAGTGCCTTGTCTAAGGCAGGATACGAATACATTGGGCTTGATGTGTTCTCTAAAAAATCCGACCCCTTGTACTTGGCCAAGCGTCAAGGGCGTTTGTATAGGAATTTTTTGGGGTTTTGCGATCAACCCAACACAGACCTCATGGCACTGGGGATGTCGGGCATCGGCGCCATGGGCTCAACGTACAGCCAAAATGCGACCACTCTAGAAGAGTACAGCTTATTTCTAAAACGAAAACAACTCCCCGTGGTCAAAGGCTTAAGACTCAGTCGAGACGATTTGTTGAGAAAAAGCGTCATCATGGGCCTCATGTGCCAAGGGCACTTGAGCTATGAGGATATTGAAATGGCCTATTTCATTGATTTTTCTGCCTATTTCGCCCAAGAGTTGCAGCAACTAAAGCGTCTACAAGAGAGAGGACTGGTTCAACTCACTGCAAAGAGCATGGATGTGACAGAATTGGGGAGCGTGTTGGTGCGCACCATCGCATCGGTGTTTGATCGCTACTGGACCCCATCGATGCCTTCACACTTTTGAATTGAGGTTTGGTTTTGGGCAAATTGTCATGCGTGAATCATTATTTTTGACTGCCCTATTGATGGGCTTGGCGGGTGGACCACACTGCTTGTTGATGTGTGGTCCAACTTGCGTGGGTCTGACTCAAATGATGAATTCCAAGCAAGACCAATCAAGCTTTGGCAATTGGCTGTTGCCCTTTCACGCGGGCCGAGCCCTGGGATACGCTGGCCTAGGCGCTGTGATGGGTGCGAGTCTCAAGGGCTTGGGTTGGTTGGCGACCCACAGTGCTCTATTTCAGCCGGTCTGGAGCCTTTTGCATGTGGTGGCTGCAGTTTTGGGGGTGCTCATTTTGATCAAAGCCGAACAACCCACTTGGCTCACTGATCAAGCTCAAGCGCTATGGCGGCGCATGTCTCGATTTAGAAACAAGTCGACTGCGACTTGGGGGTCCAAGGGACTTTTTGTGTTGGGCTTGGTGTGGACCTTTTTGCCGTGCGGACTGCTCTACGCCGCGTTGGGGGTTGCGGCTTTGAGCTCCAATGCCATGGACGGGGGGTTGGTGATGCTTTCTTTCGCCTTAGGTAGCACAGTGGTGCTAGCCTCTGGGCCATGGCTTTGGCGCCAACTCACGGTCCCAAGGCAAGAGCACAGTTCGGGCTTTTTGAATCCCGCACTTTTAAATGGTCTTCAAGTGCAAACCTGGGGTCTTCGATTAGCAGGTTTGTCCTTGGCGGTTTTGTCCGTGGTGAGCCTGTGGCAAGCTCTCTTTGAGAACCAAGCGCCATGGTGCGTCACAACCGTTTAAACTTACAGCTTGGCGAGAAGATGCTCGTCAATGTTCCCAAGTCAGTGGCACCATCAATCCATCAAAGCGACACCCAATAGGATCTGAACATCATGACTCAACCGTTTTCACCTCTCTCACAGACGAAAGCTTCCGCCATCTCCGAGCCTGGCAGCACAGAGCACACCAGTAAAGAGTCACCTCCCCAGTTGACAAACGCCATTGCGCCACAAATTTATGAGCTCTATGACCAATACTGCCACAGTGGGATGCCTAGACGCGAATTCCTAAGCCGCTCAAGCCTCTTGGTGGCTGGTGGACTTGCGATGGCCCAGGCACTGTTACCTCAATACGCCAAAGCGCAAACCATCTCATTCACCGACCCTCGAATCAAAGCCAATTACATCAATTACGCCTCGCAAGGCGGCAATTCGGGTCAAATGCGGGGTTACTTGGTCCGCCCCACGGGAGCTGGAAAATTCCCCTCGGTCTTGGTCATTCATGAAAACCGCGGCCTCAATCCCTACATTGAAGATGTGGCGCGCCGATTGGCCTCTGTGGGCTTTTTAGCCTTGGCGCCTGATGGTCTCTTCCCCGTTGGTGGCTACCCTGGCAACGACGATGAGGGCAAGGACATGCAAGAAAAGCTAGACCCCAACCGATTACGCCAAGACATGCTCAATAGCGCCTTGTTCCTCAAAAATCATCCCCTCTCCAACGGTAAACTTGGTGCAACTGGTTTTTGCTGGGGTGGGAGCACCACCAACTTTTTGGCAGCCGAACTGGGCAACCAACTCCAAGCCGCAGCGCCCTATTACGGAGAACCCCCCAAGGCCGAAAAGATTGCACAAATCAAAGCCCCTTTATTGCTCCATTTCGCTCAAAATGATCCCAGGGTGACCTCTCAATGGGCTGGCTACGATGCTGCATTGACTGCGGCCCAAGTCCCCCACCAAGGCTATGTCTACCCTGATACCCAACACGGCTTTCACAACAACTCCACCCCCAGGTACTCCAAGGATGCAGCCGAGCTGTCGTGGAGCAGAACCTTGGAGTTTTTTAAGAAGGAATTGAGTTAAGCCTATCAATAAAGGGATAAAGGCTTACTTGAGCACAAGGGGGTTTGCGAGAGAAGAGTTAAGCCTCTAGAGTTTAAAGATTTTCAAGAATCTAATAGATCCTTTGATTCTCTGATCCTCTACAAAATACACCCTGAGCCCAAGACACCAGTTAAACCCTAGGCTTAACAGAGGTGAATGTTCGGTAGGATATCGTTTTTACTTATCCGAAGGATGATTCATGATCTCTACCTTGTCGCCAACGTTGAGTCGTTGCTATAGCGTGGCCACGAAAGGCCTCTTGTCCTTGTGCCTGGGTGCAGCGCTGACTGCAACATGGGCGCAAAGCACACCCGCTCCTGCAAACTCTGCATCTTCTGGAAAAACTGAGCTCTTGTGGCTTGGACAAGCAGGTTTTCGCATGACCAGTCCAGGCGGCAAAAACATCATCATCGATCCATGGATCAGCACGGGCCCCAAAGCACCAGAAGCGTTCAAAAAAGACCTCTCAGCCTTGGGTAAAGTGGATTTTGTCTTGGTCACCCACGCCCACGTGGACCATTTGGGGGATGCGCCCGATATTGCCAAGCTCAATAATGTTGTGCTTTATGGACCAGCCGACATGATCACACCACTCATCACACTCGGTATGATGCCGGCCAATCTCACACACCGCTTCAATAAGTCGGGCACCATAGAGCCTTTTGCTGGTCTGAAAGTGACGGCTGTTCACGCCGATCACTCTTCCTTGATTGTCTTTAATAATCCAGCCACAGGAAAGGCCGAGTCGCACCCCGCGGGTGAGCCTGTTGGATACATCATTGAGATGGAGAACGGATTTAAGATTTGGCACATGGGCGACACGGGCCTCTTTAGTGACATGAAATTCATTGCTGAACATTACAAACCCGATCTCGTGATGATTCCAATTGGAGGCAATTTCACCATGGGCCCCAAGGACGCTGCCTTCGCCCTCAACACTTGGATCCACCCCAAGATGGTGATTCCCATGCATTACAACTCCAACCCCCTCACCAAAGGCACTTTGGCTGAATTCCAAGAAGCGATGAAGGGGAGCAAAATCAAAATCGTTCCTATGACAGAGGGTCAAACGTTGAGCTTTTAAGACTGAGGCGAGTCGCAAGCATTGCCAGGGTGTTTTATATGCCTATAACACTCTTGGCAATGTATTTTCATCTCCCAAAGTCGCCCTGCATCAGTAAGCGCTGTGGGTCTAGGTATTTGAAAGCATCCACCTACACCTCTACAGAGGACCCCAAGCCCAAGCTCCCCTCTACAAAATCAGCCTAGAGCCCTTGGACTTGTACAAAAAATCTTCTTTCCCAAAAAACACCTGCGTTCTCTGGGGCTCAAAGATCAGTAACACTGGGCCAAAACTGCTCGCCACATCGCACGCCTTGTGCTGCCCTCACGGCGTTCAAAACAGCCATGGTGGTCACCTCGGCCGCCAGTGTACTCAATAGCATCATATCGACCGGAGCGAGAACCTGTCCTGTTGCGAGAGCAAAAAGCGTGTCCCCATCCATAGGGGTGTGCACGGGACGAATCGAACGCGCCAAACCATCATGGGCCACTTGCGCGAGTCGCGTAGCCTGCACTTTACTCAGTTTGGCATCGGTTGCGATCACTCCAATGGTGGTGTTGTGACCGGGTTGAGTCAGGGAGGATGCACTTGATCTGCCATTGAGCTGCTCGGATTGGATATCCAAAAACTCAAGACTCTGTGCATGTTTGCGAGCTCCGGCCACAATCTGACCACATTGAGGATCAATCACGTCTCCCAAGGCATTGCACACCACCAAGGCGCCCACCGTAAACTCACCCACCTTAAGGGCAGCACAACCCAGGCCACCTTTCATGGCCAATTCAGCGCCGAAAACTTTGCCCACTGTTGCCCCAGCTCCGGCTCCCACGTTGCCCTGAAGAGGCTCAAGCCCTGCGCCCGCTTGGGCTGCTTCGCATGCAGCATAACCATCCTCTGGCCTAGGACGCACTCGGCCGTCCCCAATGAGCAAATCAAAGATGACGGCGCCAGGGACAATGGGGATACAAAACTCCTTAATTTGCACCCCCTCGCCCCTCTCTTCTAGCCAGCGCATGACGCCACTTGCCGCATCAAGCCCAAATGCAGAACCGCCAGACAACAAGACCGCGTTGACAAAAGGCACTGAATTCACCGGATTGAGCAAATCGGTTTCTCGAGTTCCCGGTGCAGCACCTCTCACATCCACGCCTCCCACGGTGCCAGGCGGACACAGCACCACTGTGCAGCCCGTATGGGCTTGCAAATCGGTGTAATGTCCCACGGCCAAGCCGTGAATATCAGTGAAGGATCTTCTTAATGAGTGTTGCATGACCCAGCCAAAAGTTTCTCAGTCAAGATAAGCGCCTGTCTCTTACAAAGAGGGCAGACCCAAGACTGAGACGCACTAGAAACTCTTCATTATCCCTAATCTCGGTGAATTGGGGTTGTGATCACTAAAAACACCAACTGACCCAAGCCCGTGTTACTCAATGCGTGGGGCAAATGTGGTGGGATAAAAGCGAATTGATGAGGCCTCACGACTGTTTTTTCAGCTCCAAGTTCTAAAAGACCTTCGCCTTCCAAAAAGTAATAGATTTGCTCCTTGTTCTCATGCAAATGCACAGCCACGTGAGCACCAGGAAGGTAGCTCGAAATCCGGAAATCTAGAAAAGCCGATCCCATTGCCTGGCTAACTAAGATTTTCGAGAGCGCCCCGTCAAAATGCCCTGGCGACTGTTCCCACATGAACTCGGCAATCTCTCTGACCTTGGAGCTTGGTGCTTGTAAGGCGATTGAACTTTTCGAAACTTTTGGGGTTGAGTTTGAATGGGTCATGAATGGGACATTCCTCAAGATCTTTACTCAACCACTTCAAACTTTACTTTTTCAGCCAGCTTGGTCCATTTGCCCACTTCAGTGCGTAAATAAGACTCCAACTGACTTGGTGGCCCGCCCATGATCTCTGAGCCCAGTGCCTTCAGACGACTTTGTACCTCAGGGTGCTTTAAGGTGGTGTTAAAGGCAGCGTTGAGCTTTTCAATCACAGGGGTTGGTGTGTTGCTGGGAGCAAAAACTCCCACCCACTCGGTGACACTGAAACCGGGATAGCCTGACTCAGAGACTGTAGGGACATCTGGCAAGGCTGGATTGCGGCTACTGCTACTCACCGCCAAGGCCTTCAATTTGCCTGTGGTGATGAAGGGATAGGCAGTTGGCAATACAGCAAAGACAAAGGTGATATGGCCTGCCACCAAGTCAGCCATCACGGCCCCACCACCCTTATAGGGGATGTGCTGAATTTGAATACCTGCCGCGTTTTGAAACACCTCGGCCGTCAGGTGGTTCCCACTGCCGTTACCCGCTGAACCGTAATTCATGCTCTCAGGCTTTGTTTTGGCAGCAAGCACCAATTCTTTAACGTTTTGAATTGGATTATTCGCAGGCACCACCAACACGGTGGGAACGGTGGTGAGAAAACTCACACTGGCCAAATCCTTCAGGGGTTCGTAGGGAATGTTTTTAAAGAGAATGTGATTGGCCGCCAACGCCGAGGACGTCAAAAGCAGGGTATATCCATCGGGTTTGGCCTTGACTACGGCATCTGTACCCACGATGGAGGCTCCCCCTGCGCGGTTGTCCACGACCACGGACTGGCCCAGCGTCTCACTCAAACGAGTGCTGACAATCCTTGCCGTGATGTCCGTCACTCCACCAGGACTGTAAGGCACGATCATCCGAATGGGCCTGATCGGAAACTCCTCTGCCCATGACCCCACCACAAACCCTAAACCAAGTGCTAAAAACATCAGCGCATAAAAAACAAGGAAACAAGTGCGTTGTGTGGGTTTGGTGTTGATCATGGATGTTTTATGAGAGAAGGTTAGTTTTTAAAAATAAGTCCTTTACTGGTCACGCGCTAGTCCGTGAGCACAGCTTCAGCAGGTTTTGACTGGGCCCATGTCACTGCTTTTGCAGCCTGCAAAACCGTTCCCCAGTTGGAGGAAAATACCGGTTTACCCAAGACCTTTTGGAGTTGCGACAAGATCGACTGGGTGGGTAGTTGAGCGCAGGCAATGAACATGGCCTCACACTCGGGCGTCATGGTCTTGATGGCCAAGTCATAGACCTCTTTGGCAGTGATGCGCCCCAAAGTATCAACATCGCCTGCGTAAAAACTATCAAAACTCAAGACATCAATACCGCCAGACCTCAGGAAGTGTTGCAGTTGTTCATTCACTGAATGCAAATAAGGTGTGATGAGCCCAATGCGCTTGACCTTGGCCTCTTGGAGTGTGGCCACCATTGAGTGGGCTGTGGTGACCACAGGTTTACCGCTCACACGGCTGAGCTCGCGAGCAAGAGCCGCATCCCCCTCGGGTCCGTCGATGAAGCCTGCCGCTGTACAACCATAGGCCACCACGTCCACGTTAGTCTTGGCAAAACCCGCACCCAAAGCCAAGGCCTGCTCCTTATAGGGGCCAATGGTCTGTGGGGTCAAGAGGCCCTTGCCCCGTGGAATTTTGAAAACAGTTTGCTGGGACCCGGGTGCTAGCCACCCCAAAGCTTCTCTCTCAAAGGTGGTGTTATTGATGGGCACCATGAGTCCCACATGAATAGCTCGAGTCATACAAATATCCTCAGCAAAAATTTTGTTCTGTGGCGTGAGTGTTCATCTAGGCATCACACCACGCCCTCTAGTTCTCTGGCCTTGATGGCCAGGCGAGTAATGGCATGCTCGGCTTGTCGAGAGCCTCTGGGCAGTTGTCTCCACATCAAGGACCTCAACTCACCAAACTCGTGCGGTAAGTGCTCAAAGCTAAGCCCCGCGTCCTCACTCTTAAAGATCTGGCCCAAATTCGTGCACAAGAAAATCAAGTTGGGATTGTCTAGATGGGTACTCACACACCACAAAGTGCTATTGAGTTCTATAGGTAACTTGATCTCTTGCCAATCAAAACCGTAATTGATGCTTCGAAAGAGTTTGCCGTCGTTTCCGGGAGGACCATTCCCGTTGGTGACAAAAACCACCGAGGGATCGTCAACTTTGGGCACGACTGCACGCGTATACTGCCAAGGAGACCTTAGTGGGATCAGCTCCCATGATTGTCCCGAGTCCATGCTTCTGTGTAGCCCCATATTGGTGGTGGCATACATCACTCTCGAGCCATTGGCTTGGGGTAAAACAGTGAGACCATGCACATCACTGGAGACCAAACCCTTATCAAACAAAGTCCATGTCTCCCCGTGGTCTTGGCTCAGATAAATCCCACCGATCTCAACACTGGCCCAAACCCAGCTCGGCTCCAAGGGGTCAAACAAAATCTGCGTCACCCGGGTGGGCCCCATGTTGATGGTTGAAAACTGACTGATCCCAGGTGCGCTCAAGGCTTTCCAAGTGAGCCCTAAATCGTTTGAGCGAAAGAATCCTGCCGGTCTTGTTCCAGCAATTAATGTCTTAAAGTCGTGGGGGTCTTGGGCTATAGCCCACACATCCTCCATTGGCGAGGGCAAAGCTTGCCAACGCGCACTTGCCTCCTCCCATCGAAAGATCCCCATATCCGTTCCCGCAAAGACGTGCGAGGGATCGTTTGGGTGACTGGAGAAACACCACACCCGCGCCTCTAAGTACATGCCCGAGTGGCTATTGGGGTGTAACCAAGTGAGTCCGCGGTCCTCGCTGAACCAAGCTGAATGACCAGCCGTGCCAGCATAAACATGTATCGATGAGTCCATGGAGTGTGTTTTTAAGAATTGGAAATATTCTTAAGCAACAAAATAGGTGTGTCAATGAGACAAGCCCTAAGTCAAAACCCGCGAATCAGAGGGATGAATTTTTATAGCCTTGGGGCGTTCGGCCCCTCAGTGGGTTCGTAGCCCATGACCCATGACCCATGAGCCATGAGCCTTTGCTCGGCGAATTCGGAATAACAGCTGGTATAGAGATCAATACTCCCAAGGGCTATACAATGAAATATTAATGGATACCCTTAACAAGAAGCCTCAACGGCCATTCTCTACTCCTCTTGCCCAACTAGTCCGAGCACTTCAGACATGAGCCTTCCAACCCTTGAAATTTTGAGCGTTTCAGCCGTTGCGGTAGGCTTACGGCATGCTGTAGCCAAGTTCCAAAAGGAGACAGGAATTCAATGCAAGGTTCATTATCAAACCAGCACACAAATGCGTGGTTCAAACTGGCAGACACTGCCCTGCGATCTGGTGATCACCTCCCAAGCCTTGGCTCTTGAGAGGACTGCGCTGGGTAACTTGGTGCCAAGATCCCGCATTGAGCTCGGTGGGGTGGGTGTTGGCATCGTTGTTCACCAAAGTGTGACGTTCATGAACCCACAAAACACTTCAGAGTTCATCAACCTCCTTGAGCTTGCTAACACTGTGGTCTACAACCAGGCCTCGAGTGGGCTTTATTTTGAATCTCTTTTTCAAAAGCTTGGGGTGCTCTCCATGGTCGAGGAGAAAGCTGTGCGGGTGATTGATGGTGAGGCGCTTTTAAGAACCATCGCACAGCCCCCTCAAGATGAAAAATTGGAGATAGGGCTGGGTGCTGTATCAGAGATATTGGAAGTTCAGGGCTGGGGCATCAAACTCGCAGCTGAGTTACCTCAAGAGATTCAACATGTGACCACTTATGAAGCACTGGCCGCGTCTCACAGTGCCAACAAATTAGAAGTACAAGCCTTTTTGAGATCTTTGGAGGACCCCGAGATCAAGGCTGTATTCACCGCCAGTGGTGTGCGCCCCCAATAAGGTAAGGCCACAATGAGGCCACAACGAGACCCCAAGAGCGCCATGGGGACATCAAAACCATTTCTTGAAACATTTCCCGAAATCTCTGCTACGCCCAGACTCCAAGAAAGCTGCACGCCTCATTGAAGTGGTATTTTTCTAGACTCAATCACTTTCTTCCATCTTGCAATATCGGTCTCCACCGCCTGCTTGAGGTCTTGTGAGGTACTGGCCACACTCACCGCCCCGATGTCAGCAAAGCGTTTTTTAATCTCAGGCATAGCGAGCACCACCCGTAATTCTTGATTAATTTGTTGAACCACATCGGTAGGCATCCCTTTAGGTCCTGCCAAGGCAATCCATGATTCATACTCAAAGCCTGGAACTGTCTGATTGAGAGTGGGTACTCCAGGGAAATCTTCACTGGGGTTTTTGGTGCTGACAGCGATGGCCCGTAATTTACCTTGTTTGACTTGTTGCAAGGCAAAGGTTGCTGTATCGATCATCACATCGACTTGACCACTCAGCACATCCACCAAAGCACCAGGTGAGCCCTTATAAGGAATATGAACCATCTCCAAGCCCAATTCTGCATTGAGCCACTCGCCAATCAAATGATGCGCCGTGCCTATGCCTACAGACGAAAAGCTTACGCGACCTGGATTTTGTTTTGCATAGTTCACCAAGTCCTCCATGGATTTGATGGCAGAGTTGGGGGCGACTGCAATCACCATGGGATAGGTGGCGATGGTGGATATCCAAGTGAAGTCCCCCACCGGATTGAAAGGCGTGACTTTGCGAATTGCCGCCCCAATCGAGTGATTGGCCGCAGTGATCACCAAACTCATGCCATCGGGTTTGGAGGCGATGATGTTTTGTAACGCCAACAATCCTCCCGCTCCAGGTCGGTTATCAATGATGATCGATTGGCCCAGCCGCTCGCCCAAGGCGGGAGAAAAAAGTCTTGCCACTATATCTGTGCTTGTTCCTGGGATAGAGCCACTCACAATGCGAATAGTTTTGGTGGCGTAAGAGCTTGAAGGCGCGGGGTTTTGAACTGGATTTTGCGCCTGTGCCAAGACATGCAATGAATAACACTGCAAAAGCACAACAGCCAATAAGAACCGCAAGGGCCCTATGAATAATCTCTTGAAGTGATCGCTCTCTCGTCTTGTGACACTTAACACTTGCTCAAAATAGGTGCACATCTCAACTCCCAAAATAAACTCCAGGACCCTATCAATACACTCAAGACCCAAGACAAGCTTTATTTGAACAAGTTGGGGGTTTCTTCAAGCACTTTGCTCACCTCATAGTTCCATACACCCATGTAGGATTTCTCCAAGGCTTTAAAGCGTCGGGCGCGAAGAGCCTCTTCATGCCCCAAAAGCTTGAGCTTACCCGCGGCCATCGCTTTGAGTTGAACTCCCGCAGAGATTTCAACCTCTTTGGTTTTAACCACCACCTCTTGAATCGATTTCCCACATATCATGACGCCATGGTGTTGCATCATGACGCAATTTTTCTCGCCCAAGGTGTCAACAAACTCTTTGGCGGCAAGGGGGTCTTGGTGAGCGTTGTCAAAATCCTCGAGTAAGACCATATCGTCGTAGACGCGGGCTGCGGATCGCTCAAAGGGGCGCACAATCTCGCCAATCGAGCCAAGGGCCAAGCAATTGTCTGCATGATGATGGGTAATACACAGTACATCGGGCCTGGCAGCATAGAGGTGACCTTCGATTTTCAGAGAGTCGTTGACCATTCCGTCCTTGGTGATCACGTTGCAATCAAAGTCACACTCACGCAAACCCGCCATGGTGACTCGCTCAAAACTGTCTCCCCACTGGTAACTCCAAAAGGTGTTGGCTCCTGGTAGCCTTGCTGTCAAATGCCCCAAAAGCCCAACACCAATACCGTATCTGGCCAAGATTCGGTAGCCCAGCACCAAATTCATTTTGAGCTCTCTCAAGGCCTCAGATTCTTGACTCTTATTTTTCCGAATAGGTGAAACTCTTGAAGTTTGCATGACTCTTGTCTCCTTCGTTTATTTCATCGTAAGAGAGTCCAGAATCGCTCGTCAAGCGTGCTAACCCCATTGACGTAAAGACTGTAGAAAACATACGATGCGCTTTGACTGGAGCTCTTGCAGGCTCATTTTGTAAACTTTTTTATTAGAGGTCTATGTTGAGTCACTTCAAGATATTGAACTACGCCCTTCATGCAACACCCAACGAAGTACGAGCAGGCATACTGCTCGATGAGCAATGGGTCGTTGATTTACAAAAAGCACTGCCCCACACCGCTTGGGCTCGCTCGACCATGGATTTATTTGAACATTGGCAAGAGTCAGAACCTATGCTCAATCAATTGGCAAGTCTAGGGCATGCCAATGCGATTGCATTAAAGGAGGTCAAACTTCACGCACCCTTACTATATCCATCAGCGATTTATTGCACTGGGGCCAACTACATGGCGCACGCCAAAGAGATGTCCAGTGAAGGTACTGGGGTTGACAAATCAAAGACTCAACCGTATTTGTTTCTAAAAGCTTCTCGTCACTGTGTGATTGCCACTGGAGACGAAATTCGAATTCCCAACGTCACCAATTCCCTGGACTGGGAGGGTGAGTTTGCAGTGGTGATTGGCAAATACGCCAGAAACGTGAAAGTGCAAGATGCCATGGAGTATGTTGCAGGCTACACCATCATGAATGACTTGTCGGCGAGGAACTTGAGTCGTCGCGAGGATTGGCCACGCTGGGGCATTGATTGGTTTGGCCACAAAAATTTCGATGGCGCTGCGCCCTTGGGCCCATGGATTACACCTGCAAGTCAAATCGCAGACCATACGCAATGCCATTTGCAGTTGTGGGTCAACGAGGAAAAAAAGCAAGATACGCTGGTAGACGACTTGATCTTTAAGGTGCCTGAACTCATCGAGTATTTAAGCCGACGAATGACATTGAGACCCGGAGATGTGATTGCGACGGGCACCCCTTCAGGGGTGGGTCGACCCAAAGGTACATTTTTAAAACCTGGCGACAAGGTACGGGTGCAAATTTCGGGTATTGGTACACTGGAAAACCCAGTCGTTCAAGGCATCTGATCGATTGCGACCAAGAAGGCGATGACTTCAGCCAGATCACCTTCTGATGCGTCTATATATTGGCAACGTCTATTTACACTGTTACTACCAATTAACTTCACACGTCGGTGTGGTCTCACTAGAATGAGTTGAAATCTTGTGATAACAGGATGTTAGCCCTTTGAATGGTCAACTCATGAAAACTCGTCTTTACTTGATGCTGGCTTTTAGCGCAGTGTTTTGTTGGGGTTGCGCAAGCTCTAAGCATGCACAAAAGCCGGAGCCTTCATTTGTGATGGAGAACTTTTTACCTCCAGCCATCATTGACCTAGGCCCTAAAACGAGGCCCTATGACAAGTCGGTATTACCCCCTTCAAACTCTAGCGCAGAAACCTCAGATAGGGTGCCCCCCAAAGACAGTATTCACTTTGGCTTCAATCAATTCTCTATTCCTGCCAAGGAATTGGGTGCCCTTCAAGCCCATGGAGATTATTTACTGCACAGCCCCCATTTAATGGCAACCATTGAGGGCCACACCGATGAGAATGGAGGCGATGAATACAACTTTATTTTGGGCAGAAAACGCGCTCAAACGGTGAAAGATCGTTTGATCAAAATGGGGGTTGAAGATGACCGTCTTGAGGTCAAATCCTTTAGCAAAAGCCAACCCTTGAACCCAGCCCACAACAAAGAGGCTTGGCAAGAAAATCGCAGAGTCGAATTTCGATATTTGGACAAAAATTCGAAATCAAAAGATTAAAGTAGCCCTGGCACATAAGACTGCAATGTTTTTATGTCTACTTTAGACTTTTATCCATTGAATTGAAGTCAATCAACTTGAGTTGTATCGCTACCCCAACTTTAAATGCTCTAGGCTCGAGTTGCACATCTATAAAATACAGTGACTTGAAGTTATTGTTATTTTCATCAATTCATCGGACCCTCATGTTTGATAAAAAGTTTTTGCCTTTGCTGATTTGTTTTGTAGTCGCTCATCTCTCGCTTACTTGGGCTCAAGAGACGAGCTATCCATCGCACGCAATTCGCATGGTGGTGCCCTTTGAGCCGGGGGGAAGCAGCGATATCACTGCACGAATCGTAGCCCAAGAACTCACGAGCACACTCGGCCAATCGGTGATTATTGACAATATCGGCGGGGCTGGAGGCTCCAGAGGGACCGAAACTGTGGCGCGTGCCAACGCAGACGGCTATACCTTGTTGTGGGCCAACGTTGCACCGATTGCCATCAATGTGCATTTGTATAAAAACTTGTCTTACGATCCTGTCAAAAACTTTATCCCTATTACTCTCGCCACGGTTTTCCCCAATGTATTGGTTGTTCAACCCGGCATGAAAAATGAAACCTTCGAGAGCCTACTGAAAAAAGCCAATAACCAATTCAAAACCTTAACCTATGGCTCGGCGGGGAACGGTAGCTCAACGCACCTGTCTTCGGTGTGGCTCAATGCTCTAGTCGGCGCAGAGTGGCTTCACATCCCCTATAAAGGAGGTGGGCCCGCGCTCTTGGCTGTGCAAACGGGTCAAGTCGATATGTACTTTAGCGCAGTGCCTTCAGCCATCCCATTTATCAAAACTGGTCGGGTGTTTGCATTGGCCACCACCGGTAAAACCCGCGACCCCTTGCTCCCCGATGTCCCCACCGTTACCGAGTCGGGCTACCCACAGTTTGAGGTACTCAATTGGAATGGCCTCTTGGCACCAGCTCACACCAACTCAGCCATCATTGAGTTGCTCTACCGAAATACCGTCAAAGCGTTGAATGCCCCATCAGTGCGCGAAAAAATGGCTGCTCAAGGGGCTTTGATCTCCCCGATGAGTCCAGCAGAGTTCAAAACTTTTATCGAAAAAGAGTCCGTGAAGTGGGACAAAATGGTCAAACTCACCAAACCCAATGTGGACTGAGCATGAAAACCGATGACTTGATCCAGGAGATCGCTAACTACGCCCACTCTTTGTCCAGTATCAATGCACAGGCGGCCCACAATGCTAGCCTTTGTTTAATGGATTCCTTGGCATGTGCCTATGCTTCGTTGAGTGACCCTTTGTGCATGATTCGGCTGGGACCTGTGATTGCCGGAACCATGGTGCCTGGTGGGATGCCGATATTTGGTACAAACCATGTACTCGACCCCATCAAGGCCGCGTTTGACATCAGCTGCATGGTCCGCTGGCTCGATTTCAGTGACACAACCTTTACGGGAGGTCATCCCTCAGACAATCTTGGAGCGATTTTGGCGGCCGCTCACTACCGTGATGAGCTCAATCGCCAAAGTGCAAAAGCTCCGATCACCATGCAAGAGGTGATGCTTGCCATGGCCGGCGCCTATGAAATTCAAGGCATGCTCGCGCACAAAAACAAAATCGATTCACTGGCGCTAGGACTTGACCATGTTTTTTTTGTAAAAGTGGCTTCTGCCGCTATGGCTTGCAAGTTGCTGGGTGGCGATGAGGAGCAGATTGCCGCAGCCTTAGGAAATGTATTTTTAGACGGCGCGGCATTGAATGCCTACAGACAAGTCCCCAATGCTGGAACACGAAAAGGATGGGCTGGTGCTGACGCCTCAAGTCGAGGCCTCTGGCATGCCATGGCCGCCATGAAAGGCGAAATGCTCTACCCTAGTCCTCTCACGCATAGCGATTGGGGATTTGAGAAGATTGCTTTAAAGGGACAGCGACTCACATTGGACTTAGAGCCACAAAAAACATTTGTGATGGAAAATGTGATTTTTAAATTGGTCCCCTGTCAAAGAAGCACGACAACTGCGTTTGAAGCAGCCGCACAACTAAAACCTTGGTTAAACCAACGCTTTGATGAGATCAAACGGATCATCATCACCTCTCACGACGAAGCCATCAAGCGTACCGCTAAAGTGGGTCCCTTGAGTACACCAGCGGCGAGAGACCATAATTTGCAATACGTAACAGCATTGGGGTTATTAGAGGGCCACATCGAGAGTGCAATGTATGAGGCAGAATTTGCCGCCAATCCAAGAGTGGACTTCCTGCGTGAGTTGATGCTAGTTGAGGAAGACCCTATTTACAGCAGGGATCACCATGACTTTAAGGTACGGTCTTGTGCAAATGCGGTTCAAATTGAGCTCAAAGACGGTCTACTCTCACCCAAAGTAGAGGTCCTATTCCCCATGGGGGACCCCTCACAACGAAGCCGCTTGGGACTGGGACTGCGAGAAAAGTTCTTACGGTACTGTCAGCCCCACCGCCCTGAGACACTGAACGAGTTGGTCAACTTGTTTGACGATGCTAGGGCACTGCAACAACTGTCACTGCGTGAGTGGATGGGCTACTTTTTTTAACGCTCCCAGGTCCAATTGAGTGAGGATCTACCAAAACATGAGGCGACCCGATAGGGTAGAACCTAGGTTTTATTCACGATGCAAAAGTTACACTGAGAAAGGCTTTTAAATTCAACTCATTTAATGCGTCCAATTTGGGCAGTTTTCGCTTGTACATCATACAAATTTTCAATATTGGAGCTCTGCAAAGCTCTTCTTACTTCAAATTCCTTGGTAAGGTGACCCTGTGCCTTGTGTTGGGGCAAGTTTTTTCATCCCCACTGAAGGCTCAGCCTCAAAACCAAAGTCAAAACCAAAGCCAAACTCAAACCCAGACTGATAGCTCTCGCTCTTCCCCTTTAGACCTACATGTGTGTGGTGAGTGTCATGGTGAACAAGGTAGTCCCAAGGACAAAAAATTGCCTATTATTTGGGGACAAAGCGCACAATACTTGGAAAAACAATTGCGCGACTACCGCTCCGGCCAGCGGGAGAATCAAATCATGAACTCGATGGCCGAGAGTGTTCCCAAAAAAGAGTTGAGCCTTTTTGCCCAGGCTCTCGCCTCACAACCATGGCCCCCAAGAACACCCATTGAGGATACCGGTGAATCCATGAGTCCAGTCACCAAGGCCGATGCGCAAACTTGCCTCACATGCCACGCACAAAACGCTGACGGTGAGTCCGTCTATAAAGGAGCGCCTCGACTCAATGGTCAAAACGCCGATTACTTACTCGATCAGATGTTGGCCTGGATGAACCAAGACCGAGCCAACAGTGAGGTGATGGGCTCACTTTTACGAAACAAAAAGAAAGAACAACTCCAAGCATTGTCCCTGTACTTTGCTGGCCATTGAAACACGCAAGAGACGTGTCGTAAGCATTTGACTCCAACTTCAAAAGGACATCATTCATGAGACAAAAAGCATTTTCTAAACCGCTTCAACGCCTACTGTGCGCATGGGCCTTGGGCGCAACTGCCCTGCCCTTGACACTGTTGGCTCAAGACATTGTCAAAGGCAAAGATGCCATGGGGGATTGGCACAAGGATGCCCCAGGTGTAATGCGCCTCATCACCCATGACGATATCGTGGCACCGCTTGAGAGTCCCTCCGCTGCCAATCGCTCCACCACGGTCAGTAAGCCCAGCGATGCGCAAATCAAAACCATGTCTGGCTTTAAGGTGGATGTATTTGCCAACAACGTGGACGGGGCGCGCGTCATTCGACAAGCCCCCAATGGTGACATTTTTGTCTCGCAAAGTCGTCCTGGCAATGTGAGAGTGGGCGATGGCTATCAATTCCAAAAGGGGAAAATCACCGTTCTTCGTCCCTCAGCCGATGGTAGCCAAGTTCAAAAGTTGGAAACCTTTGTGGCTGATTTGAAGGACCCCTATGGTCTTGCTTTTTATCCCCCTGGCCCCAATCCTCAGTGGCTTTATGTCGGTATGCAAGGACAAGTGGTTCGTTACGCTTATCGTAGTGGAGACATGAAAAGCACAGCAGAGCCCGAGGTCATCGTGAGTGGTCTGCCCGTTGGCGGACATTGGACTCGGGATGTAGGCTTTTCACCCGACGGCAAAACTCTTTATTTGGCAGTGGGCTCAGGGAGCAATATTGCCATTGACATGGAGGACCGCCCCAATGACTTGCAAGCTTGGGAAAAGACGCATGGCCTTGGAGGGGCTTGGGGCAATGAAACTGACCGCGCAACTGTATTGGCCTATTCACCGGACGGCAAAAATCGCCGCGTTTATGCCACTGGTGTAAGAAACTGCTCTGGCCTTACTGTACAGCCCAACACTGGCGTGGTGTTTTGCTCCACCAACGAGCGTGATTTATTGGGTGACAACACACCACCCGATTATGTTAGTAGTATCAAGGAGGGCCACTTTTACGGCTGGCCCTGGATTTACCACCAAGACCACGAAGATTTGAGACCCGGTGGTGGCCCCCGTCCTGACCTCAAAGGCAAAGCCACTCAACCTGACGCTTTGATTCAGCCTCACTCAGCCCCATTGGGCATGGACTTCAACCCTGGTGGCATGTTCCCTGCAGAGTGGAGTGGAGACGCTTTTGCGGCTCTGCATGGATCATGGAACCGAGCTTTGCACACTGGCTACAAAATCATCAGATTACCCGTTAAAGCAAATCAACTCACTGGAACTTATCAAGATTTTGTAATGGGATTTACTGCCGGTGAGGACGCAGTCTGGGGTCGACCTGTGAATGTAAGATTTCTCAAAGACGGCTCCATGCTGTTTTCTGAAGACGTGAACGGCACCATCTACCGAGTCACCTACAAGAAGCCTTAAGGCATTAGCATAGAACAATGCCAACGCAATTGGCATTGTTCTTAGCTCAAGCTGAGTGACTGACTTCAGCGATGCCTTGGTATGGTGTGGAGACGGCAAAAACACCACCTGCCAATGGCTGGTCTGACAAATCAATCCCTCCTGGTCGAATGGAGGTGACAAACAAGGTGTCCATTCTCTCTCCACCAAACGAGCACATGGCTGGCTTTTTCACTGGCAAATGGATGGTCTGATCGATGCGCCCATCTGGCGTTAGTCGATACACAACACCGGCATCATTGCCACAAATCCAATAGCACCCATCGGTATCGACGGCGGCTCCATCGGGACGACCTGGAACAGTTTGCATATCGAAAAGGAGTGACTGAGCACCAATTGTCCCGCTCTCAGTGTCATAGTCAAATGACCAGATTTTTTGTACTTTAGGGTGAGAATCTGACAAATACATGATCTTACCGTTGGGTGAAAACGCCATGCCGTTGGGCGTGATGAGGCCATACAAAACTTGATTCAACCGCCAATCCTGGTGATCTCGGCTGAGGGTATAGACCGCCCCTGCTGAGCTTGCAAGCGCCATGTCGTTGACCATGGTGCCCGCCAAAAATCTTCCTTGGCGGTCTAAGCGCCCATCGTTGAATCGCATGAAGGGCTCTTGGTGCTTGACGTTTGAGATCTTTTCCCACTCAAAGTGACCCGAGTGTTGAGGGGTGAATTTAAAGACACCGCTTTCTGCGCCCACGATCCAATGGCCACGCTCAAAATCCGGAGCAATGCAAGCAGTCATCTCCGGACATATCCATGCGCTTAAAACCTTATTCCTGAAGTCATAACGGTGGATGGTTTTTGCAGGAATATCGACCCAATAAAGGGACTGCTCTTTGGCACTCCAAACGGGGCTCTCACCCACAGAGTTTTGGGCATCCAATAGCAATTCAACGTTAAAGACAGTCATGATTAAATAATATTGACAAAAAAAATCCATGAGTTTGACCTCATGGACAAAGGAGAATCAAGCCCCATTGGAGAGAATTAAATCTTCCCCTCAATCAAATTGGCCTGCCATGATAGTCACCCACCCAGGAGGGAAAGTCTTGCAAAGCAACGGGTCTTAAGAAACGATCCATGGCATCATCTCCGACAGAAGTGGTCATCGGAGCCGTAGAGGATGGCCATGGCCCACCGTGCTGCTGGGCTGCACACACAGCAACCCCAGTGGGAACACTTTTAAAGAGTACTCGACCCGCAATGCGAGAAGCAACGCGCACCAATGCAATTGAATGAGCAGACTTTTGTTCAGCTCCCCATAATGTGACACTGAGGCTTCCACCCACTGCACTCAAGACTTTCACGGCTTCATCGCTAGAGGCACAACGAACAATTAGACAAGCGGGTCCAAAGACTTCATCATGCAACACCGGATGGGCCATAAAGTCCTTGGCAGACACTGAGCCCAAAAACGGTTTGGGTTCAACGGTCGCAACTTTTTCATAGGTCAAGATTTGAGCGCCCGCATTGATGAATTTTTCTACCCCTTGGTCAAAGGCATTTCGAATGCCTGGCGTCAACATGGCGTGAGGCGTTAGAGACTTCAACGCGGCGGTGAGTTCGGCCACAAAAAGATCATTGCTTGAGCGATGAGCTGCCTCGTCAATCAAGATGACCACACCTGGGCTCGTGCAGAACTGTCCACACCCCATTGCAATGGAACCCGCCAAAGTCGTGGCCAACTCTTTCTCTTGCCCCACCAAACCATCATGCAATGCCACAATGGGATTGATGGATCCAAGCTCGCCATAAAAAGGAATGGGACGTGCTCGCTCATGGGCTTTGGCCTGCAAAGCAGCTCCCCCTTTGGTGGAGCCGGTGAAGGCACCCGCGCAAATATCAGGATGACCAATCAAGTGATAACCAATCTCAAATGAGTGGCCTTGAACGAAGGTGATCACGCCGTTGCGCTTTTGCTCAGATTGAACTTGCTCAATGAGCTTATAAGTCTCCAAAGAGAGCTGAGGGTGGGCCGGATGAGCCTTCACAACGACTGTACAACCTGCAGCCAACGCTGAGGCTGTGTCCCCGCCCAAGACTGAGAATGCAAAGGGGAAATTGCTGGCAGCAAAAACAGCGACAGGCCCGAGAGGTATGCGCACTTTCATCATGGAAGGGTGACCAACCGGAGGGGCTCCCGCCACTGCAGGGTCATCGGTGAAGCCAAAAGGAACACCGCTCTTGGCAATATGGGCAAATCGGCGCAACTGAAAACACGTCCGATCTAGCTCACCATTCAAGCGTGGCAACCCAAGTGCACTCTCCAGATCTGCCAACTTCACCAAGGCTTCGCGGTGAGACTCCAGCGCCAACGCGAGAGCCTCCAAATAGGCAGCCCGCTCCTCCCCTGTAGTTGTAGACCATGTCTCAAAGGCGTGGAGTGAATGGCTCACAGCCTCGTCAATTTGAGCATGAGTGGATTCAACCAAAACGTCTCCGACGGGATGCTGAGTTCTGGGATCGATGGTTTGAAGTTTCATGATCTAAAGTGTATTGATAAGTGAGTATGAAGCAAATCGTGCTGAAGGTAACCCGTTTATTGTGGGCCCAAGGAGTGGATGAGTTTTGTCAGTTCTTGAATTTCATCGGCCTTCAAATCTGTCAAAGGTGGGCGAACAGGACCAGCACCATGACCCACAATCGTTGCACCTGCTTTGATGATACTCACAGCATAACCTTGCATTTTGTTGCGAATATCCAGGTAAGGCATGAAAAAGTCTTTGAGTAAACGACTTTGAGTGGCGTGGTCATCACGCTCAACAGCCAAATAAAAATCCATGGCTGTCTTTGGTATAAAGTTAAAAACAGCCGATGAATACACTGGCGTGCCCATGGCTTTGTAAGCGGCCGCATAAACCTCCGCTGTGGGCAATCCCCCCAGATATGAAAAGCGATCCCCCATGCGCTGATATATAGCAACCATTGGTTCGATTTCACCCACCCCGTCTTTAAAGCCAATCAAATTGGGGCACCGATCGGCCAAAATAGCCAAGGAATTGGGGGTCAGTTTGCACACATTGCGGTTATAGACAATCACGCCAAATTTCACACTTTTACACACTGCCTCAACATGGGCAATTAGCCCTTCTTGGCCTGCTTCAGTCAAGTAGTGTGGCAACAGCAAAATGCCGTGGGAGCCTGCTTTTTCAGCCTCTTTGGCCATCTCAATGGCCAAACGGGTGGGTCCACCTACGCCGGCGATGATGGGCACTTTACCGCGACAAGTGTCAACGGCCGTTTTGATGATGGAGGGGTATTCTTCTGGGGTCAATGAGAAAAACTCGCCTGTCCCACCCGCAGCAAATAAGGCCGAAGCGCCATAGGGTGCGAGCCACTCTAAGCGCTCAATGTATCCCTTGGGATTGAAGTCGCCATGGGCATCAAAGTCTGTCACGGGAAATGAGAGCAATCCCTTGCTGATGATGGTTTTGAGTTCTTGTGGTTGCATGATGATGTATTGTGAAAAGTGAATTTAAAGAAGAAAGGTTAAAAATCCATGAATAAAGCAAGACTTCTTTGAGTTTGCCCTACAAAACGATATGTCCCGTGATCAGAGTGGGTAACCAAGTGGAGAACACCGCCACATAGGTCACGATATTGATGGCCGTGAAGATGGCCAAATAATATGGCCAGGCAGATTTAGTGGCCTCCCCAATGGAGACGTTACCAATCGCGCAGCCAATAAACTGAACCGAACCCACGGGAGGATGAACAAGTCCCAGAGCGCAATTGAGCAGAAGCATCATGCCAAATTGCACGGGACCTACACCCATTTGAATGGCCAAGGGCAAAAATAGTGGCGTAGTGATCAAGATATGAGCAGCCATATCTAGAAAGATCCCCAAAAAGACCTGGATCACATTGATCAATAGCAACATGACCCAAGGGGTATGGGTCGTAGCGTATAAAGCATGCTCAATGGCGTCTGGAATCTCCAAATAAGCCATCTGATAACGAAGCATGTTGGACACGCCAATCAACAGCATAATGATGCCGGTAGTTTTGGATGCTTTGGCCAAAGATTTCAAGAATCGATCCATGGTCATGGTTCGATATACAAAGACTGTTAGAAAAATCGAGTACGCCACTGCAATGGCCGCTGCTTCTGTGGCAGTAGCAACGCCCTTTAAGATACAGATCAAAATGATGCCCACCACAGCCAAACCTGGGAGTGAGGAGATAAAGGCCATGAGAACTGCATTCCACCCTGGGAACACTTCTACGCGGGTACTGCCATCGTCTCTTTTAGGATATCCATGGCGTACGGCTTGCCAATAAGCTGCAATCAACATGCACAGCATGATCCAAAACACCGGTATCAGGCCCGCAAACATCAAGTCACCAATTGAGACCCCTTTGATCAAATGACCATCAATCATGCCTGAAGCCGATTGAGCGGCAAAAGCATAAATGATCATGTTATGAGACGTGGGCATCAAGGCACCCGACAACGAAGCATGGGTGGTCACGTTGACGGCATAGGCAGCGCTATAGCCTTCCTTTTTCATGATGGGGATCATGACTCCCCCCATGGCGGACGTGTCAGCGATTGGAGAGCCAGAAACGCCACCAAACAGTGTGCAAGCCACCACATTGGCCAAGCCCAAGCCACCAGTCCAGTGACCAACCAGACTACGAGCGAAATTAACAATACGGTCTGCAATGCCCCCGTGCAGCATCAACTCACCGGAGAAGATGAAGAAAGGAATGGCCAAAAAAGAGAACACATTCATACCCGATGTCATCATCTGTATGGAGGTCTCAAACGGCAAACCCTCAACAATGAAAGTTGCTATACAGGCCAAGCCTATGCCAAAGGCAACAGGCAAACCCAGTAGTAGAAAGAAAAGAAAACTTAAACTTAAAACGGCTAATTCCATGACTTCACCACTTGTCTTTTTAGAAGAATAGCCAATATATGTTCAATGGAAAAAATGGTGATCAAAACACCCGCCATGACCACTGGCAAATAACGATAGGCCTCAGAAATGCCCAAGGTAGGAATCGTGCTACCCATTGTGGACTTACCCATAGCCCAACCGCCAAAAAGTAAAAATTGAGCAAAAACCAAGGAAAACAAATAAACCGCCAAAAGGCAATTTTTTTGCACCTCTTTAGAAAACAAATTCACAAAGGAATCAAGTCCAATGTGAGTTGCATCTCGCACACCTGCGGAGGCACCGAACATGGCCACGGAGATCACCAAGATCAAGGCGACTTGCTCGACATAAGCTGGCGCGTCATTGAAACCATAACGAAGCACCACACCATAAATCACAACACTCAAGAGACATGCCAGACATAAGCATGCCACGTACATGATGATTTTTGATAAAAAGCCACTGATGGCCGTGAAAGTATCCATGAAATTTTTGTACTGACATGACACCCCAAAGGACTTGAGTTAACAAGTCGTTTGGGGGCTAGTTAGCAAAGAGAAGTTATTTAGCGTTGACGATTTCTTGGACCAAAGCTTTGAGCTCAGGTGTTGTCGCAAATTTATCCCATACAGGTTTCTCTGCTGCCATGAAGCCTTTACGGTCAATCTCAGAAGCTGGAACGATTTTGGCGCCACCTTTAACCACGGCCTCTTTAGAATCCTTTTCCTTGGCTTCCCAAATTTTCACGTAATAAGGTACGGACGCTTTGGCAGCCTTTCTGATAGCAGTTTGCTCTTCAGGAGTCAATGTGTCCCAAATTTTCTTAGAAAACACGAGCACTTCAGGTGTCATCACGTGCATGGTCTCTGAGTAATAAGGGGCAGATTCAAAGTGCTTGGCCTCATCATATGAAGGGTAATTGTTCTCAGCCGCATCTAAGAGTCCTGTCTTCAATCCGGTGTAAACCTCACCAAATGGCATGGGTGTGGCAGAAGCACCCATGGCGGTGACCAAACCGACCATCAAGTCCGAAGGAATCACTCGCACTTTCATACCTTTGGTATCGGCCAAAGAGCGAATAGGCTTTTTGGCATACATTGAACGTGCGCCACTCTCGTACATGGCCAAACCAACAAAACCAGCTTTCTCAAAAGCTGCCAAAATTTTCTCGCCTTGAGGACCATACATGGTCTCGCGTAAGTGATTCACATCCCTAAAGAGAAAGGGTAAGGAAGGAATCAAGGACTCAGGCACGATGCCGTTGAAAATCGCAGAGCTCACTCGAACCATGTCCAAAGCACCAATTTTGACTTGCTCAACGGTGTCTTTCTCCGAGCCCAAAGAGCCATCAGCAAACACTTTGATAGAGTCTTTACCGTTGGTGGCTGCTGACAACTGATCACTCATATAGGCCAAGGCCATATTGGTGGGGAAATCTTTCGCATGGACCTCTGAACAGCGAAAGGTTCTTGCATCGGCTTGTGCAGACAAGAGTGCAAAAACACCCGAGATCATCAGCATATTGAGTTTTTTAAGTTTCATTTTGTCTCCTGAAAAAAAAGGAAGGGAATATACATGGGTCACGAGAAAAGAAATACTGCCAAAAAAGAATTTTTATCGTAGCACTGCTGGGAATGGTGTCCCCCTATCATTACTACTTAAGTCCAAAAGGTCCTCCACTGACAAACGCACCCCCTTGATAGACGACAGCAGGACTCTGCAGGTCTGGCTCAGGAGTCTTTTGAAAGATAGCATCTCGGTAAGGATCAGAGCTATCTTGAGGGTGATAACCAACGTGTTTGGCCTGAGCGTTGTCATACCATGTCACGCTGTTGGCAGACACACCAAACACAATGGAGTGCCCCAAAACAGGTGTGGTGAGACAAGCTGTGATAAGCCTGTGCAAGTCTGCATAGCTCAAATAAGATGCCAACATACGACGATCTCTGGGTTCCTCAAAGGAGGACCCAATGCGAATGCAAGCCGTCTCAATTTGAAATCGGTCATAGTAAAAACGCGACAAGTCTTCGCCAAAGGCTTTACTCAAACCATAGTGTCCATCGGGCCTAGGGGGATGACTGGCCGTGATGGTTTCACTTTGCTTATAAAAACCAGTCACATGATTAGAGCTAGCAAAAACAATTCTTCTCACACCGTTTTTTCTGGCCGACTCGTACAAGTTGTAAGCACCCAAGATATTGGACTTCATGATGGGCTCAAATGGACCATCTATGGAGATGCCCCCCATGTGAACCACGGCATCAACTTCTTTTAAGAGTTGGTCCATGGCTTGGTCATCTGCCAAATCGGCCAAGACCATCTCCTCCCATGGGTGAGCTGGCCCGAATTCTGAACGGTCCGAGGTCCTCAAATGATTGCAATTGTCCTTAAGCGCTACTCGCAATACTTTGCCCAAGCCTCCTGCTGCCCCGGTCAACAAAATCCGGTTATGCGATTTAATCGTCATCGAACCCGCTCCAATCATCATTTATTACGTAAAAGTCTGTAAAACCCCTACAATTTGAACTGGACATTTGCAAAAAAATCAATTAAAGTTTTTGCATTGACTGATCATCAGTTGTCCTACAACCAGAATCATAATTTAAGTAAGACAAAAGTCAAGAAGAATCAAATGAACTCAGGGAAAACACTAATCACTCACCTTCACTATATCCAGCCCAGCCTATGAATTCAGGTATTCAATTGCGTTCGAGAGGCTTGGTGGGTGAGATTGTCGAGAGGCTCACTCAGGATATTGAATCCGGCGTTTTAAAGCCTGGTGACAAACTGCCCACCGAGGCGGCCATCATGGGGCATTTCTCTGTCAGTCGAACCGTGGTGAGAGAAGCCCTCTCCCGCTTGCAAGCCTCTCAACTTGTGGTGACCCGACACGGCATTGGCACATTTATCAATGAGCCCATTGTTCGGAGCAATTTCAGTATCAGCTCTGAGGACTTCTCCACACTTAAGGACGTGATCTCAGTGCTCGAACTTCGCATCAGCCTGGAGACCGAGGCAGCAGGTTTGGCTGCCAAACGAAGAAAACCTGAAAATCTCCAAGCAATGCTCCTCGCATTACAAACCTTTAAAGCCTCCATCGGCTTGGATTCAGACAACGTTGCGTCAGACTTTGAGTTTCACATTGAGGTAGCCAAAGCTACAGACAACCGTCATTTTGCAGACTTGATGAGCTATTTGGGCACCATGATCATCCCAAGAGGAAGAATCACTGCATCGTTTAGCAACTCCAGCGATCGGGTGGCCTATCTTCAAAAAGTTCACGCTGAGCATGAAAGTATTTATCAAGCGATTTTGAATCACGATTCAGAAACAGCTCGTGCGGCCATGCGAACCCATTTAACCAATTCGAGAGACCGATTGAATGCCAATGCTGTTGAATTGGCACCCCCTTCTGCGGCCAACTAACTTAGCATCAAACCCTCAGTTGACACAAGTTGTACGACAACTTAAACTTAGGGTCTTTATTCACTCCAGCCTTCTATTGTGAACACGCCAAAATCTTACCCCAACACCCCCACCATCACAGCAGTCAAAGTGGTTCCTGTCGCCGGGCATGACAGTATGCTGCTGAATTTGAGCGGTGCACATGGTCCTTTTTTTACACGTAATATTTTGATTTTGACTGACAGCAGCGGGCGTCAAGGGCTGGGAGAAGTCCCAGGGGGTGAGAAAATCAAACACGTTCTGGAGGATGCTACCTCAGTGATGATGGGCCAGCCCCTGGGTAAGTTCAATCAAGTGCTCAATGAGGTAAAGCAGAAATATGCGGCATTGGATAATGAAGGGCGAGGCCTACAAACCTTCGACCTGAGAGTCACCATACATGCGGTCACTGCCATTGAGAGCGCCTTTTTAGATTTACTCGGGCAGTTTTTAGATGTGCCTGTTGCTGCCCTCTTGGGTGAAGGCCAGCAAAGAACCCATGTCCAGGTTTTGGGATACCTATTTTTCATTGGCGACAGGCTAAAAACCAACCTCGCCTACGAGGAAGATTCTCGTTCAAGCGATGACTGGTTTCGACTCAGGCATGAGAAGGCTATGGATGCGAGAGCCATTGTTGAATTGGCCAAAGCAGCTAGCAAACGATATGGATTTCAAGACTTCAAACTCAAAGGCGGAGTATTGCAAGGAGACCAAGAGGTGGAGGCAATCGTGGCCTTGCATGAAGCCTTTCCCAAAGCTCGAATCACACTCGATCCCAACGGGGCTTGGTCTTTAAAAGAATCTATTCGTCTATTAAGAGATCAGTCCCGTGTCATGGCATACGCTGAAGACCCTTGTGGCGCTGAAGGAGTGTTTTCAGGTCGAGAAGTGATGGCCGAATTTAAACGTGCCACGGGTCTCCCCACCGCCACCAACATGATCGCCACAGATTGGCGAGAAATGGCGCACTGCTTGCAATTACAAAGTGTCGATATCCCATTGGCTGACCCGCATTTTTGGACCCTTCAAGGCTCTGTTCGGGTTGCTCAACTATGCCAAATGTATGACTTGACTTGGGGCTCACACTCCAACAATCATTTTGATATCTCTTTGGCGATGTTCTCCCATTGTGCTGCTGCTGCACCCGGTAAGGTCACGGCCATTGACACACACTGGATTTGGCAAGAAGGACAAGAGCTCACTAAAAACCCGCTCCAAATCAAAAACGGCCAAATCGAGATTCCCCAAAAACCTGGCCTTGGCATTGAGCTTGACAATGATGCACTCGAGAGAGCCCATCAACTCTATCTCAAAGAAGGGCTTAATAATCGTAACGATGCCATCGCCATGCAATTCTTAATCGATGGCTGGAAGTTCAACCCTAAGCAACCTTCCCTGGTCAGATAAAGTTCTTGTAGAGCTTGTTGAAAAAAAGTCTTACAAGCTTGTCGAATTTCATTTAAAACCAAGACCAGGTTGAGTCAAGGCCGTATTGCACCTAAGCTCAGTGCTGATGCAGAATAAGAATTGAAAATACTACAAATGCATCAATCTTTGATTATGTCCGACAATTAAAAACACTGAGGTCATTCAAGACCTTCAAAATTTACACTTTGAGCCAAGGAAGAAAGAAAAAATCTATCTGCTCAATTAACAAAAGACCAGTGTTTATCGGCTAGATTGATGGTTTGTTTGCCCAATCCGATTATTTGATGAGCATCTCCATTCCATGTTCATCCACACCATAAGATGTGAGCGCGAAGACGTATGTTGTCCGATGACTAAAGTCGAATTGTACTTACGATAGCGAAACTGAGATCCAACGACGCCAACTGGGACAAATAAGCCTTTTTAAGATCACTCAATTTTGAATGAAAACTCTTGAGTGGCAGTAACTTCAGATGCTATGGCTTTGCACTTGTACTGCATCATCGCTTCTTTCACTGCGGTGTGGAAAACTCGGTTGCCTGATAGTATGGCCACCTCCTTGATCTCACCATTGATGATGGTGACTTGCGCTTTGACCACGCCCTCAATACCGTCACGAATAGCCTTGGTGGGCATCGTTGGAGGAACTTGAGTGGGACAAACAACACCAATGTCTTGTTTACCCGTGAGTGTTTTAGGCGCAGGAGGCGCTGGTGGGGCAGGAGGTGCAATCACTGCAGGCTCCTTAGGGGGTGCGGATACTGCTGTAATGGTTGGCGCTTGTGTCGGCGGAGACACCTCAGGTGGGGGAACAAAGGGTGGAGGAGGAGCTTGTGGAGTCTCTACAGGCTTTTCAATTTTCTTTGGCGGTGGAGGCGGTGGAGGAGGAATGACCACCTCTTGAATCACTACGGCCTCAAGAGGTTTTTTGAGCAAATGCAAACCCTTTTGAGCCATTCCACTAATCAAGGCATAACCAATTAATGCGTGAATAACAATAACGGCTACCCAACCCTTATAGGGACGGTTTGAGCCTTCAAAGGCATGGACTGAACTTCTTGCACTCATTGAACAAACTGCTCACTTCCTATCACTGCAATTTTGCTCAAACCAATGCGTTTTGTGGAAGACAAAACATTGGCAAAAATTGCATACTGACAATCTTTATTGGGGCGCAAATGAATCTCTGGCTGGACTTCCATTTGAGCGGCTTCTGACATTTTTGAATTGAGTTGTTCGGCTGAAACACCAACCCCATTCCAATAAATCACATTGTGGGAGTCAATATCAATTTGAACAATCAAAGGTTTATTTTGCTGTGTTGGCGGAACTCCAACAGGCATTTCTAAATTGACTGCGTGCAATTGGATGGGAATGGTGATGATGAGCATCACCAAAAGAACCAACATCACATCAATCAAAGGCGTGGTGTTGACATCCATCATCACCTCTGGAGTGGTGATTTTGCGTTGACGTTTTGATCTTTTAGGATTCATGAAATTGATGAATGTTGAATATCAAAAAATACGTTAATTCAGCGCAGGTGGCTGAGTGATAAAGGCAACCTTCACAATTCCAGCATACTGACAGGCTAACAATACCTTGCCAACACCTTCATAATGGGATTCCATATCACCACGAATTTGTACTTCGGGTTGAGGCTTCTTTTTAGCAGCCACTTTTAGTTTAGTCACTAAAGCATCAACACTATTGATTTTGGCTTCGTACCAGAAAATATCGCCATTTTTATCAACCGAAATAATGACATTCTCAGGCTTGGTTTCCCTCACCTCTACACGCTCTTTGGGCAACTCCAAAGGGATGGAGGTGGTCACCACAGGCACCGTGATTAAAAAGATGATCAATAACACCAGCATCACATCCACCAAAGGCGTGGTGTTGATATTGGAGATCACCTCACCGTCGTCTTGACCAACATTCATTGCCATGAGAGGGGGCTCCGTTTAAGCTGATTGGTCTCAGGCTGCAGAGCCAGACGAACCCACCAAAACACCATTCAATTCTTCACTGAATTCACGAACATCGTCCATCACCGCTTTGTTGGCTTTGGCGAGCCAGTTATAGCCCAACACTGCAGGAATGGCCACAGCCAAACCAATGGCCGTCATGATCAAAGCCTCACCCACTGGACCAGCCACTTTATCAATGGACGCTTGTCCAGAGATACCAATCGCAGTCAGGGCATGATAAATCCCCCAAACAGTACCGAACAGTCCCACAAAGGGTGAAGTTGATCCGACAGTTGCTAAGAAAGACAGACCGCTCTGAGTTTGATTCTGAATGCGATCAACCGCGCTTTGAATGTTCATCTCTAACCAGTCATTCAAAGGTATATTTTTCTTCATACCCACATGGCTTTGAACAGCATTTGAACCTGACTCTGCGATGAATCGATAGGGGCTGGCCTCATCCAAATGAGACGCACCCTCTTTGACTGTTTTGCCCTTCCAGAACTCCTCATTGGTTTGGAGAGACTGAGAGTGAAACTTGCGGTTTTGCAAAAATTTGGTAACGATGATGTACCAAGAACCCACACTCATGATCAATAAGATCATTAAAACAGTTTTGGTAATGCCATCAGAGGTTTCCCAAAGCGCACCCAGTCCATAGGGATTGGTGACAACTTCGGCGACAGGTGCCACACCCGGCGTGGCTGAAGCTGTTTCGGCTGCAGTCTGAGCAAAACTGGAAGCACTTGCGAGGGCCAACACTATAGTGGTTGCCACCTTTAAAGAGACATGACTTGCTGATTCTTTGATCGAATTAAACGCCACGGTTTTCACCTTAAAAGAAAATGTTTAAAAAAGCTTCGTTTTAGTTTATAGCACGGCTAATCGAATTAAAGATGACATGCTCAAACCAATCATAGGACATCGTACCACTTGATTTATATCCCAATATCAGTACAAACCCCGAGTGACTCAAAAAATTAGTTAAAAAATCGGTAGAGGGCTTACCTTGCTCTCATTAAGTCACTGGTGCAGGGTTAAAAAGAACGAGAGAGTTGTGTAATTTCCAATGCTCGGCCCAACTCTTTTTTCTTCCGCTAGCAATTTCGAGCATCAACTCAAACAACTCCCAACCCTTCTTCTCAATGGAAGAGGTGCCATCTGCAATTTCTCCTGCATTCAAATCCATTAGATCATGCCAACGATTTGCCAAATCAGTTCGAGTTGCTACTTTAATCACTGGCACAGGGGCCAGCCCATAGGGTGTGCCCCGCCCTGTTGTGAAAACATGCAAGTTCATGCCGGCAGCAAGTTGTAGGGTGCCACAAATGAAATCACTTGCTGGAGTCGCTGCGAAGACTAAGCCTTTGGACTTTAATTTATCACCAGGCGCCAATACTGAGTTGATTGGAAAGCTGCCAGATTTCACAATGGAGCCCATGGCTTTTTCTACGATGTTAGACAAACCGCCCAATTTATTACCAGGTGTGGTGTTGGCACTTCGATCAGCATCGGCACTTCTTAGATAGTCGTCATACCAATTGAGTTGTGCAATGATTTGATCCGCAACTTCCTCACTTTGTGCCCTAGATGTGAGTTGATCGACACCGTCACGCACTTCGGAGACCTCTGAAAACATCACAGTTGCACCCGCACGAACCAAAAGATCTGTTGCGAAACCGACCACTGGATTGGCAGTGACGCCCGAAAAGGCATCCGAGCCTCCGCACTGCACACCAACCACCAACTCGCTCGCTGGTACGCGCACTCGAGTGCGTTGATTTAAACGATGTAGGTGAACTTTTGCACGCTCCATAATGGAGTCAATCATTGACATAAAACCCACATGGTGGTCTGACTGAAGGCAAACAACATCCAACTCTTGCTCCAACTCACTATCCATATGAATCGGGAAAGATCCCTTTGGCAGAAGTCGCTGTGGTTGCAATTTTTCACACCCCAAACTCACCACCATCACCTCACCACCAAAATTGGGGTTCAT
This sequence comes from Limnohabitans sp., assembly GCA_036821105.1. Lineage (GTDB taxonomy): Bacteria > Pseudomonadota > Gammaproteobacteria > Burkholderiales > Burkholderiaceae_C > Limnohabitans. The sequence continues at coordinate 20,782 of DAISKH010000007.1, read as the reverse complement.
GGAAATATTGCGCAAAGTCCTGATGGGAATATCAGCATTTTTAGCATCAATCGCAACACCACATCCATAAGTGTGCTCTAACCCCACGACATCATCGACGTTCGGATATTGGGACAACAACTCCTCTTTGATTCGCTTAACAGCAAAATCAACTACCCCAGACACGCATTGAACTGTTGTGGTGACTGCAAGAATATTTCGAGTGCCCACGGAGCCGTCGGGATTTTGAAAACCTTCAAAGAAATACCCCTCCAGTGCAGACTCACGAGGTACTACTCGGGTGGCCTTGGGCAACTCAGCCATTGACATCGCCTTGGGCATCTCAATCATTGACTCATTGATCCAAGAGCCTTGAGGAATATCTCTAAGTGCCTTGCCTATACAAACGTTGTACCGAATGATGGGGTCACCTGCTTTAAAATCAATCAAAGCGAACTTGTGCCCCTGAGGAACTTGATCAAGTAACTTGATGCCAGCGGCCGAATCGACATGGTTAAATTGACTTCCAGCTTTTAATCCGCCCTGGTTTGCCACAATAGCGACATTGTCTAAGGGGTGGATTTTGATTGATCTTGGGCTATCCATACTACTTTGGCGTTGGGAGGGTTGAGAGGACACAATGGAAATAAATAAATTACTCTGACTCACTGTTCAAGTGCCATGACTTAAGATATCTTCAAAGTGAAAATAGCAATCCATCCAACAAAATCAAAGCCTATAAAAGCCTAAAACATTGCAAATGAAGTCTATATGTCATACATAATATACTATTCTTTGGCAGTATTCAAGAATTGATCGATTTTCCCCAAGACTTACTTTCCCCCCTTGAGAACAACCAACGCCATGAATGAATTGTTGATCGATCACCAGCACAGTCACCCCCTATCATCAATCATCTACACCAAGGTTGTCGAGAGGATTCTTCAAGGCGACTTCGCTCCATCGGGGAAATTACCTGCAGAAAATGAACTCGCCGTACAGTTCAATGTCTCCCGCTCAACTATTCGTGAAGCTCTCTCTCGATTAAGAGCAGACGGGGTCATTGAGTCTCGCCGAAAAGCAGGAACTTTTGTAATTCGAAACCCAGTGAGTGGCCCACTCACTCATGTTCCCATCAAAAATTTTGGGGATATTGAGAAATACTATTCATTCAGATCCTGCATCGAGTCGGGAGCTGCGGCGAGTGCAGCAGTTAACCATGAAGATTCAGATATTGTGGAGCTCGAACAAGCTCTTACGGCTCTGAATGCAAAAATGCAAGATGGCGACCCAGGCATTGATGAAGATGTCATATTCCATCTGGCGATTGCCAAGTGTTCTCACAATAGTTTTTTCGTGACAACAATAGAGACGAGCGTGGCTCCAATTAGGCAATTTATTGAATTGGTGCGCAATATTGATGACAAAAAAAGCCCTGCGCGTGTCCTAGCAACTCAAAAAGAACACCGTGCCATCGTTGACGCCATCATCAAACGATCCCCCAATGAAGCCAGTGAAGCGGTTATCCAACACATCTCAAACGCTAAAAACCGTATTTTTGAAGGTACCACGGTTGCTTAATTGGTAGCGGCACTTGCGCCAAGTTTTAAGGGTAGCTTAGCCAAGCCTTTAAAAAAAACAATACTTTTTAATTCATTTATTGGGTTTCACCTATTCAAATCAGGGTTTCTACTGAATTTAAAGTACGACATTAAATTCAAAAAACCAAATAATGTCGTACATAATTTGGTTTTACCGTTCGGTGACATTGGCTTGTAAATAGTCTCCTTGGACTCTTTACACAAATCAACCTGACTTTAAGAACAACCCATGCTTCAACAAAACCGTCTGGAGACTACCTTCATGAAAAAAAACACACAATCAAGCTATCTATTGAGTGCCATTGGCTTGGCAACTCTTACGATGATCTCCCACGTCCAAGCGCAAGAGAGCAGCAATTTAACCAAAGTGGAGGTCACAGGCTCGTTGATTAAACGACTCGATACCGAGGCCGCATTGCCTGTAACGACCATCAAAGCGGAAGAATTTGCTGCCCGAGGAATCACCACGATTGCAGACGTGATGATGACCTTACCACAGTCATTGTCTTTGGCACCATCGAACGCTGGCGCTGGTTCAAACATTAATCTACGTGGCCTGGGCGTGAACAGGACTTTGGTTTTAGTCAACGGCAGGAGACTGGCCAATGAAGCCACAGCCGATGGCTTTGCCAATTTGGACGTGATACCTTTTAGCGCCTTAGAAAGAGTTGAAGTTCTCAATGATGGAGCCTCATCCATCTACGGCTCGGACGCAATTGGTGGCGTGGTCAACTTCATCACCAAGAGATCTTATGTTGGCAACTCAGCTACAGCCCAGTTGGGACAACCCCAGCGCTCTGGCGGAGGTGATGAACAACGTTTAAGCTTCATCACCGGTAAGGGTGATTTACAAGAGGACGGCTTCAATATTTTTGCAACCTTCGATGGCCATCAAAGAAGTCGACTAGCGCAGTCAGACAGAGCCGACCTCAGTAGCAATGCTGCTCTCACAGCCTTGGGACGCCCTCCCACCGCCTCAGCTGGCTCATATGCATTTCCCGCCAACGTAGTCACAAATAACAGCGCAAAAACACCAGGCAACCCTTACTACGCTACTGGCTGTCAGCCCCCCTACTCTGGCCCTGCAGCTTCGAATACCTGTTTACAAAATGCCAATAACTACAACACAGCTTTGTATGGCAATCAACAAGAGAGCTTTTACGTCAAAGGCTCCCTCCAACGTGACGCCGATCACCTGACCACCATCGAGTACATCCGCGGCCAAGAATTCATTGACAGTGTTCGCAATCCAGCCACCAGTGCACCCATCTCCTATGGTTCAACGACTGGCTTTGCCTCTGTAGCGGCCCCAGTCATTACCCCATCAAGTAGCCCTTTCTATCCCGGTGGTTCCGGCGGTGTGCCCGCGATTCCTGGTCTCAACGGCGCACCATTGACAGTTCAATACGCGGCGCCCGGCCTTGCAGCAACGAAGGACTTACAAGTTAACCAGCGTGTGGTGGTGAACGACCAAGGTACGGCAGGTATTTGGGATTACAAAACTGGATTTAACCTTGGAGTGAGTGACCGAACCATCACTGCAGCCCAGGGTATCTACAACGCACAGCAACTGAATGCTGGTATCTCTAACGGAACGTTAAATCCTTTTGGAGCTCAAACCGCTGCGGGTCAAAGTTTTCTAAATAGTATTGACCTCTCAGGCAGTCCATTGCGCTCTGCTCGCTCCACCTTCTTGGGCTTGGACGGCACAATGAGCCGTGAATTGATGAAGCTCGACGGAGGCCCCATGTCTTTGGCCTTGGGCGGTGATATTCATCAAGATACCAACCGTGATCAAAAGTTAGCAACCGGTTTGTACGCCGCACCGGTTTCAGCCGCTCCAACTTGGGCCAATAGCAACCGAATGGTTTCTGCCGTTTATGCTGAATTGGATATGCCAGTCACGAAGAAGTTAACTTTGAATGCTGCTGTACGCGATGACCGCTACAGTGATGTTGGTAATACATTAAACCCCAAGGCAAGTTTCCGTTTTCAACCATCCTCTCAGGTGATGTTCCGCGGCTCTGCAAGCTCTGGCTTTAGAGCGCCAACTTTGTCTGACATGTATGGCTACACTGTCCCTGGGGCGAATACCACAACTTCTGCAGCTATGGATGACCCTTTGCTATGCCCAAGCGCCACACCCAATATTTCAGGTACAGGCAAAGCTGTTGCAGGTCAGATCTCATCAGTTGTTTGTAATGCGAAGCAACCACTTCGTACTGGTGCCAATGCGAATTTGAAGCCAGAAAAATCACAAACTTTCACCATTGGAACTGTTATTCAGCCCAGCAAGAATACGATTTTCACAGCTGATTATTGGCATATCAACATGACCGATATGTTAGCTAGCTTGCCACAAGCCGCCTTCATGAGCAATCCTGCTGCGTACAGTAGTCTTTTTGTTCGTAATGCAGATGGTAGTCTCGCCTACATCAATGACACAACCAGCAACCTGGGCGGTCAGCGAGTATCAGGGATTGATTTGACAGCCAACCACCAATTTGAGCCCACCAGCATTGGCCTCTTCAAGCTGGGTATCGATGGTACTTATCTAACACAATTTGATAATCAAATTACTCCCGGTGGACCATGGACATCGAACATAGGCCAGTTTGGTCTAGCTGGAAACGGTACGGTGAGTTCTTTGCCAGTTGTTAGCTTTCGCTGGAAACACAACCTAAGACTACAGTGGGCATCAGGCAGCTGGGGTGCTATGGTTACAGAGAGCTACAACTCTAGCTACATGGACCAAAACACCACGCCCACTCCTTCTGCAAACAACCATGTGATTCCAGCCTATTCTGTGACCAATTTGATGATCACTTATACTGGAATTAAAGATATGACGATCATGGCAGGTATTAACAATTTATTTGATGTAATGCCCCCAGCAACCAACAACAGCTCTTACCCATTGGGCTACTTGAGTAGTGCTGCAAGCCCCTTGGGCCGTGAGTTCATGACCACAGTTACATATAAATTCTAAAGTAAGACTCAAGTCGAGTATGTAAAAACATACTCGTCTATCAAGTCAAAAGATGGGGCAAGTTCTAAAAAACTTGCCCCAATTTATTCATGCTTTCATTTACAAAGCCTCATGTTAAATCGCCGTGAAATACTCACCTTGGCTGCAAGTTGTGGACTTCAATCTACTGAACTTGCTTGGTCAACACAGTCTTCGCCTGACCCATGGGAGCGGGCACGCGAAATAGAAGAATCATTCAATCAGCCCATCAATTTCAGATCAATGGATTACACCATTTCTGATTTTGGTGCACAACCATGTGAAATGAAACGGCAAGAAACTTGGGTTGCATTTGAAAAAAAAGTAACCTTAGAAATACCTCAACCTCATTCCCACGATTCTTACTCGGCTATCAATGAAGCTATACGGCATTGTCACCTAGAAGGTGGTGGTAGGGTCATCATCCCCAAAGGAAGGTGGCTTTGCAATGGCCCTATTAGACTTTTATCCAATGTCAATTTGCACTTAGAGAAAGATACGATTCTCTTTTTCGGCAATAACCCTAGTGACTATGCAAAAGATGGTGACTACGATTGTGGCGCCCAAGGCAAACTCACCTTATCACGATGGGAGGGCAATGATTTACTGAATTATTCACCTCTCATTTATGCCTTTGAACAAAATAATATCGCTGTCACAGGAGAAGACTGGAGCAGCATCATCGACGGGCAAGGTGGAGTCAATTTTGAAAATGATACTGATTGTTGGTGGTCATGGAAGGGTCGAGCAAAATCCGCATTTCTTGATACAGACCAACATGTGACCAACAAAGGGTTATCCGAGTCACATGTCAATGAACTGAACCCCAAAGATCTTTTAGAACGACTTCCTCACTTAAGTTTAGAACAAGCCCAATACCTGCAAGGATCAGGAGATCGGTGGCGCAAAGATCCAGAATTCTTAAGAACCTTAAGTGAAGGAGGCGTCAAGGCAACACAGAGGATTTTCGGTATAGGTCATTACCTCAGACCTCACATGGTTCAATTCATCAGTTGCAACAATGTGTTGCTGAGTCAATATCAGGTCCGCAATACCCCATTTTGGCAACACAATCCTGTGAACTGCAAACACTTGCATGTGAAAGGTGTCTTTGCCAATGGAACTGGTCCTAATAATGACGGATTCAATCCAGAATCGTGCGATGGGGTTTTAATCGAAAACTGCGAGTTCAATACGGGCGATGACTGCATCGCCATAGAGGCTGGCAAAGGACTTGATACACAATTTGGCCCATCTCAAAACATCCTTATTCAACACTGCAAAATGCAAAGTGGTCATGGTGGTCTAACCTTGGGGAGCGTGATGTCAGGAGGCATACAAAATGTTTTTGCGCGAAATTTAATTTTTCAAAACAAAAACTACAAAACTGACCCACTCAATATCGCAGTTCGACTTAAAACCAATCTCAATCGAGGGGGCTTTATTCGAGACATTTATATTAAAAATATTGATATCCCAAACGGCATCAGGACCACGCCAAGTTTTTATAAAGGGCTCAATAACAATACGCTGACTGATCAAAAAATTGCCACCAATGCAGGTGCCATCATTACCATTGATTGTGGCTATGACGCCAGTGCAGACAACGTCAGAACTAGACCACCCATCGTCTCCAACATCTTCATCTCAAACATCAATGTTGGCAACATCAAGGTCAACAATCAACATTTTTCAAGCCACCAAGCATTGGTGATACTGGGGCCTATCGCCAGTGACTATAGCGCAAAGGACACACCAAGCCCCCCCATCCAAGCTGTTGAGAATGTCGTCATTCAAAACTGTGATTTTGGTAATCCAGTCGAAGTAAACAATCCGATATTTTTATTCAATGCAAAAAATATTGTCTTAGATAATGTCAAGATTGGTCCCAAAAAGTATTCAACTGTTTTTAATTCACCGATATGAAATTCATTCAATATGTTTTCTCTGGATTACTGATATTCACTTTTTTTAATACGTCTGTCTGTGCGCAACCGCTTGAGCGCATTCGAATACTCCTTATTGGGGATTCAACATTGGCGCCCAAAAATGGCTATGGCGATGAGTTTTGTAAAAGACTTCGGCCTGAGGCAGATTGTATAAATTTGGGTAAGAATGGCCGCAGTTCAGGCAGTTATATTGCCGAGGGTTCTTGGCAAAAGGCCATGAACCAAATCAAAACACTACCCCCAGTCAAACAAACGTATGTTCTCATTGAGTTTGGACATAATGATCAACCGGGTAAGCCTGGTCGTTCGACTGATTTAAAAACCGAATTTCCAGCCAATCTCAAAAGATACATCACTGATTCAGTTCAGCTTGGCGCCCACCCAATTTTGTCAACTCCTTTGACAAGGCGTCAATTCCGTGATGGTCAACTGGTTCGGGACTTGGACGAATGGGCTAAGGTCACCATGCAAGTCGCAAAAGAGGAGAAAGTACCCCTTATAGACCTGCTCTCAGCCAGTGCAGACATTGTTCAACCCATGGGACAAGTTGAGGCTGACACATTGGCCGTTGAGCCCGAGGGAGGCAAAAACGGGGCCTTTGACCATACTCACGTAGGGATGAAAGGTGCGCTTTTATTTTCAGAAGTAGCTGCTTCTCTTTTCAAAAAAAATATCCCCGAATTGTCACCTTATTTTTTAGATAGCCCAAACCGTCCACAACTCACCCAAGAAGAATCTGCCGAATACTCACAAAAATCTGTTCTCAACTATGCAGGCTTGCCTGGCCAAGAAAAACTGAGTCCATGGGATCCAGTTTTGGCCAAAACCACCAAATTTGATTATGTCGTAGATGCCCATCTTCCAAGTGATGGTCTTCATACCTTTCAAACCATTCAAGCTGCCATCGAAGCACTGGTCAAGGCCAATCACGCCACCCGTTCAAAGGCAAGAATTTTTGTTGAAATACATCCAGGCGTTTACCACGGCCTAGTCTACATACCTGCCCTAGATGCACCTATTTCACTGATTGGCGCGGGTGACTCACCTGAAGATACTGTCATCAGTTCAAACTTGGATGCGTCTATCTCGGGCGAGAACTACGCGGAGCGTTTCAAGGGTGTTTTTGCCAATTCAGACTCTAGTGTTCAGAAAATGTACGACAGCATAAAGCAAAGAAGCGTGATCACGACCTTTGGATCTGCAACGCTTTGGACCCAAAACGTTGGTTTTCAAGTATCAAATATAACCATTGAAAACACATACATAAGACAAACCCAAGATTGTTCAACCAATTGCAATCCCTCAACCCCCTTGGTCATGCACCAAGCCGTGGCACTGATGGTTGACGGAGCTGACCAATCTATCTTTGATCGGGTCAGAATTTTGGCACTTCAAGACACGCTTTACTTAAATAACAAGGAAAATCACCTTACATCACGCAGCCTCTTTACAAACTCATACATCGCTGGTGATGTGGACTTTATCTTTGGGGATGCAACTGCCTATTTCAGTAACTCAGAAATCAAGACAGTCGGCAATCGCAAGGATGCCTATGTTGGAGCACCCAGCACCCATGTTCATAGTCGATATGGTTTTGTTTTTAATCACTGCAAGTTCACCTTCGAGCCCACTCCCAATGCGCTTTTGGGCAACGATCACCTCGCCAGACAATGGTTTCACAACCAACGTTGTACTCCTTTCGCACCCGTGGATGTCAGTTCCTATTCCTGCACTTTGGGAGATCAAGATAGCTATCTTGAGCCCAAGGGATCTATCCGATTAGAGACTTTGCAAAATGTTGGGAAAATGATAGTGATGAATTCCTCCTTAGGTCAACACATCAATATTTCTCGCCCATGGTCTGACTGGAACCAACCAGGCAAACTGTCCTATCGCCCTGCTCAATTGAAGATCAACGATTATCTACACAATTTGACGTTGGTCCCAACCTCTGGGTCCAAGTCACCTTTGGATTCCTTTAACACTGAAGAGTTGCCGTGGTTTTTAGCTGAATTCAATAATCAGACAATTTCCACATCAAATCTGCACTAAATTCTTAATGCGAATAATTTAACAATGAAACGAAGAGTCACACTCAAGGCCTTAGGAGCGATGCCATGGCTAACATGGCAGGCCAACCTCTTGGCACAAAATAAGCCTACCTCAAACAACACCTCACCTTGGCTTTATGCTCAAAGCATTATTGATCAATTGAGTACAGCGATGAAATTCCCGGATCAAACCTTTGACATCCGGTTATATGGAGCTCAACCTTGTGAGACCACAACGATCAATGGATTGATATCAGACCATGAAACGGGCGAAATTGATACTCCTCAAGATGGATCCCTGGATTGCAGACAAGCAATCTCAAAGGCGATCGAAGCCTGTCATCAAGCAGGAGGTGGCAAAGTATTGTTCCCCTCAGGAAACTGGTATTGCGCTGGGCCCATTGTGCTGCTTTCAAATGTTCACTTGCATCTGGCTAAAAATTGTCATATTTTTTTCAGCAATGATCCTAGAGATTATGCAAAATTTGGAGATTACGATTGCAAAGAGAACGGTCGACTGAGCTTGACCCGCTGGCAAGGTAATGATTGTTTGAACTTTTCCTCGATGATATATGCCATTGGACAACATAATATTGCTATCACAGGTGAAGATTGGAGCAGCATCTTGGATGGACAAGGTGGTGTACCTTTCAAATCTACACAAGGCTGTTGGTGGGACTGGAAGGAGAGCATGCGTCACAAAGACGCAACAACTACTGAGACTACAAACTCAAGCACAGCCTTCAAATCACATCGAGATAATCTTGAGGCATTTGATGATTTAACCACCCATTTAAGCAAATCAGAGAAGGATGCCATTTTGGGCTCCAACTCAAATGGTTTGAGTGATGAAAATTTCTTACCTGCTCTATCTGAGGCACAAGTTATCGTAGAAAAACGGATTTTTGGACTTGGACATAAATTAAGGCCTTGCATGATCAACCTGGTCAACTGCACTCAAGTGCGGTTAGAGGGCTATCAAGTCAAACATTCGCCCTTTTGGCAACACCATCCCATTAACTGCAAAGAGGTCATATTCAGGCGGGTTTACTCAAACAGTTTAGGGCCCAACAGCGATGGCTTTGATCCTGAGTCTTGCGACTTTGTACTGATTGAGGATTGCACATTCAATACTGGAGATGATTGCATTGCCATCAAATCTGGAAAAAATTTAGATACTCAACTCGGCCCTTCGCAAAATATCGTAATCCAGCGTTGTGTCATGCAAAGTGGGCATGGTGGTGTGACACTGGGTAGTGAAATGTCGGCAGGGATTAACAATGTTTTTGTTCAAGACATCTTAATGGAGAACATCAACTGGAAGACCAATTCATTGAATACTGCTATTCGGTTGAAAACCAACATGAACCGGGGAGGATCTTTGAAGGACTTGTATGTTCGTCGAGTCTCTATCCCTAATGGAGTCCAAACAACTCCAAGTTTCTACAAAAGCTTACCCACTTCGCCCTACCCCTCAGGTAGTGTTTCGTCTAGCGCTGGAGCAGTGATCACCATTGACTGTGATTATGCTGCTGTCAACGACAGCATACGCACTCGTCCTCCTTTGGTTAGCAATGTAGAAATTTCAGAGCTCAAAGTGGGTAACGTCAAAACCAAACAAGGCGTTTACTCTTGCTATAGGCCCATTTTGATACTTGGCCCCTTAAGAGAAAGCTACAACGGAAACCTAGCCCATGTTCAAGTTCCACCTGTCTCGCAAGTGACTATTAAAAATTGTGACTTTGGAACTCCAGTGCTAAAGGACGATCCTTTTTTCCTGCACAATGTCAAGTCATTAACACTCAACAACGTTATGGTCGACCATCGCAGCTACACAATGGTCCTCAACAGTAAGGATCAAGAGACTCAGTAGCTCAAAGGCTGGGCTTAGCACGACCTCTCAGTGAGCAGGCTCACTGCATTGAATAACTGTTCGATCATCACCAAATCAATATTTCGTGTGATGAAAACCAATCGAGTGTTATGGTCATCGCTGGGCCAACGCTCCAACTTGACGGGATTGTGAAAGATGTGCTGGACTCCTTGGACTACCAGTGGATCTCCTTGCACGTTCAAAATTCCTTTGACTCTGAGTAAGTCCGGTCCACGAAGTTTGGCCAAGAGTTCTAGAGCACTTGAAAAGGCTTCCCAGGTAAATGGAACTTTGAATCTGAGTGAGAGCGTCTTGATACTGCTGTGTGCACGGGGTAAGACCCCTGCGAGATACTTTCCGCCTTCGGGGGATTTGGACAAAAGGTCAATCCCTTGGATAAAGTGAAACGTTTGCGCATTGATTCGGCTCGAGCCCAAACCCAGACCGATCAAATCTTCTGGATTGGCTTGGCCATTCAAAACTGTGAATATGTCTGCACTGGGGTTGATGCGCGCTAAGTCTTGCTTGAGTTGATCAAGCATTTCGGGTGTCGTCAAATCAGACTTGGTCACCAAAAGTCGATCCGCCAATGCCACTTGTTTTTGCGACTCCTCCATCGCGAATAGCTGATCCTGTGCGTTCACGGCATCGACCAATGTAATTACACCGTCTAGACGGTAGCGAGCTTCTAGAAGCGTGTCGCTCACCAAAGTTTGCAGCACTGGTGCTGGGTCCGCAAGACCGGTGGTCTCGATCATGACACGGTCGAAATCAAACACCTCACCCACTTGGCGTTGCGCAAACAACTCCCTTAATGTCTCTTGCATATCGGTGCGAACGGAGCAACAAATACAACCGTTGGCCAAGAGGGTCATATTCTCCGAAGCGACCGAGACCAAATCGTGATCAATTCCGATCTCACCCACCTCATTGATCACCACAGCCACTCGGTTCATATTGGGGTGCTTGACCAAATTCGAAATCAAAGTGGTCTTACCACTCCCCAAAAACCCAGTGATCACCGTCACGGGAATTTTTCCACCCAAAAGGTCTCGACCTTGGTTCACCACTGAAATAGCCTCAAATGTTCATCTCCAAGATGTACAAGCCACCCGTGAAACGGTCAATAGTGTAGACAATGCGGCGATCATCCACAAAGACATCATTGAGCTGAATGGCCCCTGCAGGCGACAAAGCAGGTGCAGCTGGCACATAGTAAGCGACCTCTTCAACTCTAAAGGGATTACTGGTGTCAAACACACGGACCCCAGCATTGAAAAATGAACCCACAATGATGGTATCCGAAACAAAAGAACAGGGTCCTGGTAAATTCTCATGCAAGTTATGCGCACCAAAGCGTCCGCCTCGTTTTTTGAAGGCCTCTGGGTTGGGCATGGGAAATGTACTGAGTGGCAAAGGATTGCTTTCATCCCTGGCATCGAGCACCCAAACCAATTTGGGCCAATCAAGTCCACCATCTTGAACACACTCGTCGCTCACGATCCACAAGTTTCGATCGAACAAAGGTAATACCGTGTGAATGAATCCATTGAGAGGGGGCGAATGGTTCCAGTGAGAAATGACTTGGATATTGTCGGGCTTAGAGATATCCAATACAAAAGCACCACCATCAATGTAGCCCACATAGGCTTTGTCTGGATGAGAGGGAAAGACATTGCTGTTGTGAACCCTAAATCCAGTGTCAAAAATACCTTGCAGTCTCTTTGGTTGCGGAGCTGTATCTCCTACCCGGGTGCCTGGATACCACCAACGCCCCTTCTCTACTGGCTTGGTGGGATCGGAGACGTCCAAAATTCTGTAAAACTGGTCATCCAAAGGGTTATGTGGCTCAAAGTCTGCTGCGCCTGAGGACATATGAATAGTCTTACCATCCACAAACCATAACGCATGAACGCCTCTCGAATGTGGCCCCGAGCAGTCAAAGTGGGAAAGTAACTTAGGAGACTCAGGAACACTCACATCAAAAATATCAACCCCAGCAGGCTTTAAGCCCACGGTCGTGGTTTGATACGCAACGGCCAATAAATTACCCACCACATCCAAAGAGTTGGAGCGTAACTTCATATGTGGCAGATCCGTTTGAACAATGAGCTTGGGATTCAACGGATCACTGACATCAACTCCAGAAAAATTCTTAGGTGCAGATTCGTGTGCTAGCCACAAAATACGACGACCTTTAGCATCGAGTTGCATGGAGATTCCTTCTCCAAGACCGCCAAAACCCGCCAATTCATGGTGAGCCAAAAGCTTCATATTAAGAGACAACGCCTGATCGGCGCGTGCACCGGGAGAGTTAAGAGTGGCCATAGAAATTAAGGGTAATGGAGGATGAAATGCTGTATGGCTTTAAGTATAGTAGATCAGTCTTAAAGGGGGTCCAAGTGATGAAAAAATTTTTACTATTGTTCCAGTGTGCGTGGCTCATCGGGTTAACACTCTGTCTGCCTTTCAATGCTCTCGCGCAAAGTACGAACTTCCCCAATAAGCCAGTTCACCTGATTGTGACCTACCCGCCTGGGGGAAGCTCTGATTTACTCGCTCGAATAGTGGGCAAAAAAATGGGAGAATTTTGGAATCAAGCGGTCATCGTTGAAAACAAAACTGGGGCTGCAGGATCGATTGGCATGGAGTACATTGCCCACCAAGCACCCGATGGTTACAGTTATGTGATTGCCAATATGGGACCCGCAGTGGTGAACCCACTTTTGTCCAAGTTGAATTACAACATGGACAAGGACTTTATCGCGGTATCCCTCATTTGCACGGGCCCCAATGTGCTGGTGGTGCCCAGCAGTTCACCATTCAAATCTGTTGATGATATTGTCAATGCTGCCCGAAATAAGCCAGACGAGATCAATTTTGCCACCTCAGGCTCAGGCAGTATGTCCCATTTGAGCACAGAGATGATGATTCGACAAACTCACCTCAAACTCACCCATGTACCCTATAAAGGAGGGGTATTGGCTGTCAATGATGTGCTCGCAGGCCACATTCATTTCATCATCTCAGACGCGTTACCTGTAATGCAATTCGTCAAAGTCAATCAACTGAGAGCGTTGGCAGTGACGAGTGCAACTCGCTCAGCTTTCTTTCCCAACATCCCCACCTTTGCCGAGGTAGGGATGCCCGGCATTGTGGCCTTGAATTGGTGGGGTGTTTATTTACCCGCCAACACTCCCAAGGCTGTGGTTGAAAAATACCAAACAGCTTTGGCCAAGGTGATGGCCGATCCAGAAACCAAAACACAATTTGCAAGCCTTGGTGTTGATGCGACCTACACCTCGCAAGCCGAATTTCAGTCCTTTATTCAAAGCGAGCAAAATAATTACGCCAAACTCATCAAAGACAACAATATCCACACAGTGGAGTGAGTTCTTCTCAAGCGTACTTATCAATTACCCCCTTTTGGTGCCCATGAATTCATGAAAAAATCAACCACAAATCAGCAATCGAAGTCTGCTAACTCACAGAGTAAGCCCAAACAAAAGCAAAACAGCAAAATTGCGCCTCAACAAACAGCGATGAAAGTGGGGGTTTTAGGACTTGGGATCATGGGCTCAGCCATGTCCATGAATATGCTTAAAGCGGGCATTGATGTGTTGGGCTTTGACCCCAATCACGATTGCTGTAAAAAGCACCGAAAAGCGGGAGGCTCTTTGGCCAAAGATGTGGCCTCACTAGGGCAGGCATCCAGGCTCATCATCACGTCATTGCCCTCCCCTCAAGCACTCATTGATAACGCGCACATTTTGGCAACGATAAGTTCTCACCGCTTGATCATTGCCGATACGAGTACCTTGGATGTCTCAGACAAGGAGGCCGCTAGAAAAATACTCCACAGCAGTGGCCACATTTTGCTTGACTGCCCCCTCTCGGGGACAGGTGCGCAAGCACGAAACAAAGATTTGTTGGTCTACTCCAGTGGCCCCAAAACTGCTGTGAAAGAGTTTGAAGCGGTGTTTGCGACTTTTTCAAAAACACACCATCACTTGGGCACGTTTGGAAATGGCATGAAGATGAAACTCATCGCCAATTTGCTCGTGGCCATTCACAATGTCTCAACGGCGGAGGCCCTCTTGTTCAGTGAGAACCTCGGGATTGATGCAGCTTTGGCAGTGGACGTCTTGTCGGCAGGTGCTGGTGGATCACGGATGCTTCAAGTCAGGGGCCCCAATATGGCCTCACGTGACTGGAAGGACGCAACCATGAAAGTCTCGACTTGGCAAAAAGACATGAAGCTCATCACCGAAGCTTTGAGCCACTCAGCCACACCAGCTCCGTTATTTGCCGCTACACAAGGCATCTACAATGCCGCGATGGGACTCGGGCATGCTGATCATGACACAGCGTCTGTGTTTGATGTACTCGAGCGAATGAGCAAAAAAGCATGAGTAAAAAATCTTGACCCATAGAGCTCGGGGCAACTTTTAAAACACACTGCCCAACGCCCACACTTAAGACTGATCAAACCAGAAGGTCTTCATCATCCGTGATTGAGTCTAGCCACCCAAAAGGTCGCTCCTTCGGGGCCGTATTTCTCAGAATGGGGGGTACCGTGACTTAACTCAAAGGTGTCACCCGCCATCAAGTGTCGAGTGTCTTTTTCAACGCTCAACCACATCTCCCCTTTGACCACCAATGCGTAGGCATCGAAATCGTGAGTGTGGGTTGGAGCTTCTTGGTGAGGCTTCCATTCTCGGACCAACACTTCATCAAATCCTTTGTCCAAGCATTCTTGTTCGTATTGCTCAAAACTGATGGGTCTGATCATGAGAGCTCCTAGTGAGTGAAAACAAAAAACAGTTGTGATTGACTCTGACCACAATAGAGGAGATTGAGGAGATCAACGCTACTCAAGTGAGCGTCGTTGATTGAATATTGCGCAAAGTAGTTTTCCAAGAAAACCTCCAGGGCGTGATCTCATCAACGGTCTAAATAGCACAAAACACAAAATAAATGGACATTTCGCTGTACGCATCAACTCCAGGGTATATGCCCAAGATGATCAGAGTATCAACAATCTGTCATTTAGTCGAGTTTGATATTCACAGACTTGATCAATTTTGCCCAAACGTTCAAATCTGCACTCACTTGAGCCGCAAATTCCTCTGGGCTATTGGCCACAGTATCCAAAGCATCTTGAGTTAAGCGCTCCTGAAAATCCGAGCGTTTGACGATTCCCAATACATCAGCATTGATTTTTTTAACCAAGTCCTTAGACATATTGGGTGGCCCCATGAAACCATACCATGCATCAATGCGAAATCCTGGCAAGGTCTCAGCAATGGCCGCTACCTGTGGCAAAGATTTAGAGCGCTTCTCACTAGTGACACCCAAAGCCTTCAATTTACCGCTTTTGGTGAGCTGTATCGATGCAGTGATGCCGCCAAAAATCAATGGTACATGACCGGCCATTACGTCGTTTACACCTTGACCAAATCCTTTATAGGGAATATGTGCAATGTTCACATCTGCCATGTACTTGAGCATTTCCATTGACAAATGCTGTTGACCACCTGGACCTGAAGATGCATAGCTAATGGCTCCAGGCTGCTGCTTGGCCATGGCAATCAACTCTTTAATATTGTTGGCCGGAAAACTTGGAGTGGCCAGCATCACAAAAGGACCCGAAGCCACATTAATAATAGGAGTCAAATCTTTGACTGGGTTATAGGGTATCGAGCTGTACAAATTGGGGGCAATGGTGATTGAAGCGTCCGCAGCAAACAATAAGGTGTAACCATCAGGTGCCGCCTTCACTACAAAATCAGTACCAATGGTGCCACTCGCGCCTGTTTTATTCTCTACCACAACAGGCTGTTTCCACAAGTTAGTAAGCTCTTGAGAGAGAATTCGACCATAGATATCAGGCGTGCCACCAGGGGGAAAAGTGACGATGACCTTGACTGGTTTATTGGGAAAGGATTGCGCTTGGGCTTGGGGATGAGCCACAAAACCTAAAAGAGTGAGAGAGAGAGCGAATCCCCCTAGAAATAAAGTACGCTTGATGATTTTTAACATAATCCGACCAGTTCAAATAAGCAAGCCAAAATTGGGAAGAGTCAGATTTTAATCGACTCAGGGCAAGACCTCGGCCCGCAAAATGGAGGCACCATGGTTATTTCCTATCCAAAGTGTCGGTGTGGATTGGGTGTCATCTGTGAAAACACGGCGAATATTGGTTGACCTTGGCAATTGAAACTCCGTAAAGACATTGGTCTTTGTATTCAGACGAGCCACTCGGTCAGTGGTCATGGAACCGGTCCATGCAAACTCCTCTCGGTCAAGCACCACATCATAAGGCGCAGAGTAAGGTGTTGGAACTAACCATTCCTTGATCTCACCTGAATTGGTGTCCAACATACCAATCTTATGACCTCGATACTCACCAAACCATAAACGATCTTTGGCATCCATTGAACCACGCCTAGGAGATGCATATTTGGTTGGCAAGTGATAAAAACTCACCTCACCTGTCTTGGCATCAATACGGCCAATTTCTTGCTGCCTAAAGTCAGTAAAGAATGCGTTATTGTGAGTGTCAGAGATGACATCATAGATGTTGTGTTGATCTTTCGAGCCCTTGAAAGGTGCCCAAGTCTCAATAGCCCCCGTGGTCAGATCAAACCGGTGTACTCCAGCAAAACCGCTATTTTGCGCCCAGACTTTCCCGTCTACACCGCTATTCATAGCAGCCACTTGGTTCAACTGCGTTGAAGGTAAATTCTCCTCTTTGGGTGGGATGAAATATTTGAAAGTCTCACTTTTAGGATCAAATCGAGCTATGGAGGCTTGGTACATATTGCCAATCCACAAATAACCATCTCTATCAGTCCGAATGGCCAATATCCCTTGGGGATATTCTGGCTTGGAGATGGCTACGTCGTACTCCTTCACAGCTCCAGTCTTGGGGTCCATGCGCCCAATCTTTTGTTCTCCGAAACTTGAAAACCACACTTGTCCCTCTTTGTCCAAGATAGCGTCATGGGGTTGAATGAGTTTGCGGGGTAAGTCGTACTCAGTGTAAACAACCTTTGTAGAGTCGCCTTTTAGTCGTGGAAAAGTCTTCAGTGGATAAGTCCAAGTATCCCTTCCGCTCAAATTAATTGAAGCCAAGAAGACCCCCATTTCGCGGTAGATCTGCACACGGTCCTCACCTTGCTCTTCCATCAAGCGTGCACCTTTACGCATCTGGGGTGCACCGGGCATGCTTTGATTGACATAACTTTGCATCCTTGGCAAAACGACATTGATAAAGTCGTCCGCACTGTATTTTGAATGCACCACACGCTCTAAAGTATGACAGGTCACACAGGTGAGTAGGCTTCGCTTTTCTCTGTCCTCGCCGGGCATGCTATCCATCCACTCGGCGTTGGTGAGTTGTAAATCCAAGTGCTTGGTAGACACAAGGTGCAAATTTACACTCAAATCTTTTTTATCATTTAACTTAATTTGAATCGGTTTTGGGAGTTCATACCCCGTAGCGCGAATACGGATTTGATAGGCTCCTGGATTCAAGCGATCGGTGGGAAACTCAAACATACCAGCAGAATTACTGACCACAGAAGTGGTGATCGTAGAGCCTAGTCGCTGGGCACTGATCACCACACCCTCCATCTTGCCTTCCGCTTTGGAGTCAATCGTCCCCCTTAGGGTAGTAGCACCAAAGGCAATGTTACAAAGTGCATAAGTCAGCAAACAAGCCGTCAAGATGTTCCTCATATATTGTGAAAAAGAAAACTGAATTTTTGTTTTTTTAGTCATGATGGAATCATTCTTAGTTAGCTGATCAACATTAACACCCATAGATTTAATCAAAAACAAACTAGTTGAAATCTAAAATTAATTTTGAAATCTATTCAAATGCATTCACATACCATGGTAAGTTCATTTTTTAATGTTTTATTGGTACTTTAGATCAGGAAAACCCTAGGATATATTTAAAAACAAATATTAGATTTGCAATTTTTTGCTCATCACAGGCTAAATTTTTGACCTCAATAACATATCTGAAAAGTTGTACAGATGTTCAGAAAAGATCATTCAATTTTCGAAATAGATTGAAAGTAAATTGAAAATAGTCAATCCTATTTTTTGTAAGTCCTGCGGTATGAGTAAAATGTACCTTTTCACCATTAGTTCCTGACCTTAAGCCTAAATTCAATGCATTGTTTGTTTTTAATCCCTTGCCCAACATGCAAATCGAAGCCTAAATCCCTGCCAAAAACAAAAATTTGATCTTTACCAGAGTAACCATCTTTTGAGGTTGTAGTTGATCTTCAAAGATGCTGAACAAGTTACTTGCTTTTTTCTTTTTCATCCTAAAGGAGTACCCCCATGAACCGTCTTCAATTGAGCTTTGCTTGCTGGGACTATGATCGCACACGAGCTTTAATGGATGGCCGCGTCAAAGTTGACGGTATCGATCTCAACTATTTGAACCTTCCTGTTGAAGAAACTTTTTTCCGCATGGCGAGATTTCAAGAGTTTGATTTGGCTGAAATGTCCTTGTCTTCCTACTGCGTGACTCTCAGCAAACCTGAGCGCCCCTTTATCGCCATCCCTATCTTTCCCTCTCGTTTTTTTAGACACTCTTGTATTTATGTCAATGCCAAAAGTGGCATCAAAGAGCCCAAGGATCTAATTGGCAAACGCATTGCTTCTCCCGAATATCAAATGACTGCGCCTGTTTGGATTCGTGGAATTTTGCAAGATCACTATGGTGTACCTATTGACGCACAACCCTATCTCTTCGGTGGTGAGGAAGAGCCTGGTCGCATCGAGAAGATGAAACTCAAGTTACCCCCCAACATCCAAGTCCATCCCATTGAACCCCACCAAACTCTCACGCAAATGCTCTATGACGGTGAGATCGATGCTCTCTACACCGCACGCATGCCCTCAACTTTCCTTAAAGGCGACGGAGTGGTCAAGCGTTTGTTTGAAAACTACCAAGAAGTCGAACGTCAGTACTACAGAGAGACCAAGATTTTTCCCATCATGCATACAGTGGTGATTCGCCGTGAAGTCTATGAGGCAAACCGTTGGATCGCTCAGTCGCTCACCAAAGCCTTCATGGAGGCACAAAAAATGACCTATGAAGCACTCAACGAAACAGCAGCCCTCAAGGCCATGCTGCCACATTTGACCGCCTATGTGGAAGAGACAAAGCGAGAGTTTGGGGACGATTGGTGGGCTTATGGTCTAGAGAAAAACATCAAAACCTTGGAGACTTTCACCCGCTATCATCATGAACAAGGGCTATCGCCCAAAAAACTAGAGGTGAGTGATTTGTTTGCTCCAGAGGCTTTGGAAGCCTTCAAGATCTAAGATCATGCGCTCCTTGAGTTGAACAAAATCTCTCTCTAAACTGCACCCCAAAAGCTGGACATTCATCCAACCTTTGGGGTGTTTTTCATGAAGCGATGCTCAAGGCCTGCGATAAGTGACCTTCAATTTAGCCCAATACGCTTGCTCAAGGTGACTCAGGTGAACTGTGCCTCCAGTGGACGGAGCGTGTACAAAACGCCCTTGCCCCACATAAATACCAGCATGGGTAGGCTCTACACCTTCACCGAAAAAAATCAAGTCTCCGGTCCTTCGAAGTGCAGGCGGCACTTCAATTCCCCAATTTTTGAGTTGAGCCACGGTTCTTGGAGGGTTGAGCGTGGTTTGCAATCGAATCACATAGTTAATCAATCCGCTGCAATCAAATCCCGACTCTGGGGTATTTCCCCCAAAACGATATACTGTCCCGACCAAACCCATTGCATGCAATGCAATGCCTTGGGCGCTCGCCTCACTCAAGCGCTCTCCAGTCAAACTCCCCCCCGAATCTGCCTCTAAGGACTTGGTGGGCTTGATCACTCGAGCGCCTGATTCTTTCAACGCTGGCTCATATCGCAATGTGGGAGTGGAGCACGAGCACAGGAACAGCACGACCAACCCTGCGCTTGATAGAGGAATAAATTTACGTAAACTAACGAACAACATCTAATGAAATCCAACCAACTACACTATAAAACGATTTGAATCCAACGCCGGTAGTTGGACAAGAAGGACTTGATACACCAACATCCTAACGCATATGAGAACCACTGAAGAAATAGGCCTCTTCAAAGGCTGGTCTTATTTGCATAGAAGCTGACAGCCAAATGCAACCGATACTCAAAAAAGAGGAGAAAATAGCAAAATTGACTCCGTACCCAATTTAACCTATATCGACACAGCTTTCTATTTGTTTTCGCCATTTCTTTATCTGCCAACTCTTGTCCAATGACCATGACTTCAAAGACCCATTC
>DAISKH010000006.1:0-61939 GCA_036821105.1 Limnohabitans sp. | reverse complement strand
TGATGAACGGCAGCGTTACCCAGTAAGAGAATTTTCCTCTCCCCGCTCAGTAGCGCTTGGGCCATAGGGCGCAAGGCCTCGCTCACCTCGCCAAGTCCAAATGGGGCGGCTTGGGATGTCTCATGGGCCACGGTGGCGCACAAATTGGCCAAGCACTCCACCCAGTCTTGTGAGCTTTGCACCCAATCGTAGGCCACAGGCATGGCCCAGTCAGAGGTTTTTGCATTGAGACTCAATACTTGTGCCCCGTGTCGAATAGCATTACGTAAACGTTGGGCCAACAAGGGATGGTCTTTGCGGATGTTGCCACCCACGACAAACACAGTCTCCATATGAGAGAGGTCTTGAATGGCCGTTCCTAGCCAATTCACCCGATCATCATGGTGAAAATCAGCATGGCGAAGTCTGGAATCAAGATTTTCACTGCCCAGTGCGCGAAGCAACTTGGAGCCCAAAAATAACTCTTCCGTGGTGTTATGGGGTGACATCAATGCACCAATCGACTTTGCACCCGATTTTTGGGTAATGTCGTTCAGCGCTTGGGCTACATAATTCAAGGCAGTATTCCAGTCGACTTCGTGCCACACACCGGCTTGCTTGATCATCGGGGTGGTGAGTCTGTCACTTGAATTCAATGCCTCATAGGAGAACCGATCTCGGTCTGCAATCCAGCATTCATTGATCGCTTCATTCTCCAAGGGGACCACACGCATCACCTTGTGATTTTTGACTTGAATGATCAAATTGGTGCCCGTTGAGTCATGGGGGCTGATCGATTTGCGACGCCCCAACTCCCAGGTACGGGCTTGGTAGCGAAAAGGCTTACTGGTCAAGGCACCGACGGGGCAGATGTCAATCATGTTGCCCGAGAGCTCAGAGTCCACCGACATGCCGAGAAAGCTTTCAATCTCAGCGTGTTCACCCCGGTGTGTAAAGCCCAGTTCATGTGAGCCTGCAACCTCCACGCCAAAGCGAACACAACGGGTGCAGTGGATACAGCGACTCATCTCTTGCATGCTGATCAATGGGCCAGCGTCTTTGTGAAACACCACCCGCTTTTCTTCCTGATAGCGAGAGGCCGCGTCTCCGTAGCCCACCGCCAGATCTTGCAGTTGACACTCTCCGCCTTGGTCACAAATTGGGCAATCCAGTGGGTGATTGATCAGTAAGAACTCCATCACAGACTTCTGCGCTTGAAGGGCTTTTTTACTCTGAGTTCTCACAATCATGCCCTGTGTCACCGGAGTGGCACAAGCAGGTAGTGGTTTGGCCGCTTTGTCCACATCCACCAAGCACATGCGACAGCTTGCGGCGATACTGAGTTTTTTGTGATAACAAAAATGCGGGACATAGGTTCCAGCAGCCTCAGCGGCATGCATGATCATGCTGCCTTCACTCACCTCGACAGTTTTGTTATCAATTTGTACTTCAACCATGATCACAACCCATGTTCAACACTCACACCCTCGAGACAGCGCTTGTGCACGATGTGGTGCTCAAACTCATGGCGAAAATGCTTGAGCATGCCTTGCACAGGCATGGCCGCCGCATCGCCCAAGGCGCAGATCGTTCGACCAGAAATATTGGCCGTCAAGGAATCCAAAAGCGCCAAGTCGCTCTCTTGGCCTTGACCGTTCTCGATCCTCTCGACCACTCGCCACAGCCAACCCGTGCCCTCGCGACAAGGCGTGCACTGCCCACATGACTCGTGCATGTAAAACGCACTCAACCTGAGCAAGCACTTGACCATACAACGACTCTCGTCCATGACGATCACTGCGCCCGAGCCCAACATGGAGCCCGCCTTTGCAATGGAGTCGTAATCCATGGTGAGATCCATCATGATGTGTCCGGGCACCACCGGCGCAGAGCTTCCACCAGGAATCACCGCCTTCAAAGCCCGACCACCACTGACCCCACCGGCGAGTTCCAATAATTTGGAGAACGGCGTGCCCAATGGAATCTCGTAGTTACCTGGGCACTCAACGTCCCCACTGACAGAGAATATTTTGGTCCCCCCGTTGTTGGGTTTACCCGCGGCCAAATAAGCCGGCGCGCCATTTCTAATGATCCATGGCACAGCCGCATAAGTCTCTGTATTGTTGATATTGGTTGGCTTGGCATATAAGCCAAAGCTTGCTGGATAAGGGGGCTTAAAGCGAGGCTGCCCCTTCTTACCCTCCAAGGACTCTAATAGTGCAGTCTCCTCGCCGCAAATGTAAGCGCCAAATCCATGGAACGCATGCAATTGAAATGAAAACGAACTGCCCAAGATACCTTGCCCCAAATAACCTTTGGCGCGGGCTTGTCTGAGCGCTTCTTCAAATCTCTCGTAGGTCTGGAATATTTCGCCGTGGATATAGTTGTATCCCACGTTGATACCCATTGCATAGGCAGCAATCGCCATACCCTCAATCACAATGTGCGGATTAAAGTGCAAGATATCTCTGTCTTTGAAAGTCCCAGGCTCACCTTCGTCTGAATTACAAACGAGGTATTTTTGAATGGGAAAGGTTCGAGGCATGAAGCTCCACTTGAGGCCGGTGGGGAAACCTGCTCCCCCACGTCCTCGTAGCACCGAGTCTTTGACCGTCGCGATAACTTGGTCTTGCGTCATGGCAGGCTCACCCGAGCCGTCAAGCCCCAAGATCTTTTTCAACGCTTGGTATCCACCTCTCGCCTCATAATCCTCTATGGACCAATTGTGACCATTCAAGCCCGCCAAAATTTGAGGGTTGATATGTCGACCATGAAACGACGCCTCAGCCCCCGTGGTCTCAAAGCGTTTCAATAAAGTGGCAAGACTCATGTCGACTCCTTGAGAGTGGTGAGCCCATCGATCAACTCATCGAGCTTGGCGCTGGACATGAAACTGCACATAGAGCGGTCATTGACCAACACCACAGGTGCGTCAGCACATGCACCCAGACACTCGGCCGCTTGAACTGTGAAGAGTCCATCCGCTGTGGTGCCACCGGGCTGCACGTTCAGTCTCTTGCAAGCATGGGCCAAGGCATCCTCACCTCCTTTAAGGAGACAAGACAAATTGGTGCAAACATTGAGTTTGTAGCGTCCGACAGGGGACAAGTTGTACATGTTGTAAAAGGTAGCAACTTCGTGCACTGCAATGGCAGGCATTTCTAAAAACTGGGCCACTTCAAGTTCGTGTGCCTCAGACACAAAGCCATGCTCAAACTGAACAATGCTCAGACAAGCCATAACAGCGGATTGGCGCTGATCTGCGGGAAATTTTTCCACTTCCTGTGCAAATTTGGCCAACACAGCCTCAGACAACGTGTAACGCTGTCCCGTGGGATGCTTTTGTGCGGGTGTGAGTGGCGTGGACAAGATCAT
The DNA here is from genome assembly GCA_036821105.1 of Limnohabitans sp. GTDB lineage: Bacteria > Pseudomonadota > Gammaproteobacteria > Burkholderiales > Burkholderiaceae_C > Limnohabitans. The sequence goes on along the minus strand of DAISKH010000006.1, from coordinate 58,585 downwards.
CGGTCAATTTCTCCAAACACAATATCCATCGTGCCGATGACGGCAACTGTGTCAGCGATCATGTGACCCCTGACCATTTCGTCCATGGCGGCCAGATGGGCAAAACCTGGCGCGCGAATTTTCATGCGAAAAGGTTTATTCGCTCCATCACTGATCAAATAAATGCCAAATTCGCCCTTGGGATGCTCGACTGCGCTGTAGGCCTCACCCTCTGGCACGTGGAAACCTTCTGTGAAGAGCTTGAAGTGATGGATCAACTCTTCCATGCTGGACTTCATGCCCACTCGGCTAGGAGGCGCAACTTTATGGTTGCTGGTGATCACTGGCCCAGGATTGGCTCTGAGCCAAGCCACGCATTGTTCGATGATGCGATTGGATTGGCGCATCTCCTCGACACGCACCAAATAGCGGTCGTAACAGTCGCCTGTGACACCCACGGGGATGTCGAAATCCATTTTGTCGTACACATCATAGGGCTGATGTTTTCTCAAATCCCACTCCACCCCTGAGCCGCGAAGCATGGCGCCGGTAAAACCCAAATTCTTGGCCCGCTCAGGCGTCACCACGCCGATACCCACCGTGCGTTGCTTCCAGATTCGGTTATCGGTGAGCAGTGTCTCGTACTCATCGACCAAGCCGGGGAACCGCTTGGTGAAATCTTCAATGAAATCAAGCAAAGAGCCTTGGCGATTTTCGTTCATGCGAGCAATCGTTTTGGCGTTTTTGATCTTACTCACCTGGTACTGAGGCATGCTATCGGGCAAGTCTCGGTAAACACCGCCTGGACGGAAATAAGCGGCATGCATGCGCGCACCAGAGACGGCCTCGTACATGTCAAAGAGATCTTCGCGCTCACGAAAGCAGTAAATCAAAATATTCATGGCGCCGCAGTCAAAGCCGTGACAGCCCAACCACAACAAATGGTTCAATAAGCGGGTGATTTCTGAGAACATCACACGGATGTACTGGGCTCGCACAGGAACATCTATTTTCAAGAGCTTTTCAATGGCCAAGCAATACGCGTGCTCGTTGCACATCATGGAGACGTAGTCAAGACGGTCCATGTAAGGCAACGATTGAATAAAAGTCTTACTCTCTGCGAGTTTCTCAGTCGCGCGGTGCAATAGCCCGATATGGGGATCAGCACGTTGGACAACTTCGCCGTCGAGCTCCAAGACCAGCCTCAAGACACCGTGCGCCGCAGGATGTTGTGGTCCTAGATTGAGTGTGTAGTTTTTAATTTCAGCCATGATGCTCTTACTTACAAGCCGCCGTAGTGCTCTTCACGCACAACGCGTGGCGTGATCTCACGTGGCTCAATGGTGATGGGCTGATAGATGACCCGAGCAAGCTCGGAGTCGTAGCGCATCTCGACATGACCAGAAACGGGGAAGTCTTTTCTAAATGGGTGTCCGATGAAGCCGTAATCGGTGAGCAGTCGGCGTAAATCTTCGTGTCCCTCAAAGATAATGCCGTATAAATCAAATGCTTCACGCTCAAACCAATTGACCGAACTCCAAATGGAGTTGACACTGGGCAATATCGGGAACTCATCATCAGGAGCGAAAACGCGAAGCCTCACCCGCCAATTGTGCTCAACAGAGAGCAAATGCAAAACGACGGCAAATCTTGGACCATCAGAGAAGGCACTGGGTGCACCTTCCTTGTAGTCCATGTAATCCACACCACACAGATCGATCAATTGATCAAAACACAGTTGTGGGTGCTCTTTGAGCGTTAGGGCCACAGAGTAATAGTCTTTGGAACTCACACTCAGCGTCACCTCTCCAAGCGCTGTTTGGTGTTGCTTGAGTTTGTCACCCAAGACCTCAGTGATCAAAGCGTTCAGTCGTTCAAGGGAGACACTCATGGATTGGACTTTCGCTCTTCAGGGTGTTCGGTCTTCATCATGCATTTCACCTGGCGATGGTGTTTTCACGGCGAATTTTGTTTTGGAGTTGCAAGACCCCATACAGCAAGGCCTCCGCCGTGGGTGGGCAACCTGGCACGTAGACATCCACTGGCACGATGCGGTCGCAACCACGAACTACCGAGTAGCTGTAGTGGTAGTAGCCACCACCATTGGCACAAGAGCCCATGGAGAGAACCCAACGGGGCTCAGACATTTGGTCATAAACTTTACGCAGCGCGGGGGCCATCTTGTTGCATAAAGTCCCCGCCACAATCATCAAATCGCTTTGACGCGGACTGGGTCGGAACAACATACCGAAACGGTCCATGTCATAACGCGCTGCGCCTGCATGCATCATCTCCACAGCACAACACGCCAAGCCAAATGTCATGGGCCACAACGATCCCGTTTTTGCCCAATTCACCACCGAATCAACCGATGTGGTGATAAAACCTTCTTTTAATACGCCGTCCATTGACATGATTTATTCCCAATCGAGTGCGCCTTTTTTCCACTCATAGGCAAATCCGACCACCAAAATTGACAAAAAAATCATCATGGCCCAAAAGCCAGTTGAGCCAATTTGTTTGAGTGAGACTGCCCAGGGAAACAAAAAGGCAATTTCCAAGTCAAAGAGAATGAACAAAATGGCCACCAAGTAGTAGCGCACATCGAACTTCATGCGCGCATCTTCAAACGCATCAAATCCACATTCATAAGGAGAGTTTTTCGCCGCATCAGGCCGCTGGGGACCTAACAAGTATCCAAGAGCCTGGGGTACAACACCCACGGCTAGACCCACAAGGATGAATAACAAAACTGGCAAGTAGGTGTTTAGGTTCATCTCAACCTTTTAAAAAGTGCCACTCCAACTCCCCAGCATACAAGTCTCAGTTGAGATGGCTTGAATGCATCAGGTTGGTGCCGTCGGCGAGACTCGAACTCGCACAGCTTTCGCCACTACCCCCTCAAGATAGCGTGTCTACCAATTTCACCACGACGGCATAAAAATTGAGCACTTAGAACCTGTATTCTAAGCTCTCACAAAGACATGGAGTTTACCCTATAAATGGATTCTCCAGAGCTTATATGGAACCCTTTTTTTTAATGATGAATCCCTTTTTCACTTTGCGGGATTTGAGGGGTTATTGGGCTCACTTGCTGGCGCACTGGGTGCGGTTGATTTAGAAGTGGGAATAGAAGCATCAACACCAGGCGCGTTGGTAGGTGCTGGGGCTTGAACTTGTACACCTTCGAGCACACTGCCAGAGGGTGCTTGACGTTTAGCGCCACCCAAATAGGCCAAGGCCAAAGTGGCGATGAAAAATACGGCAGCCAAAACCGCAGTGGTTCTGGACAAGAAGTTGGCACCACCGGATGCACCAAAGAGGCTTCCTGAGCTGCCAGAGCCGAACGCTGCCCCCATGTCTGCGCCTTTGCCGTGCTGGATCAAAATCAAACCAATCATGGACAAGGCCGAGATGATTTGGACAAGCAAAATAATGTTGGTAATGATATTCATGATCAAAGTTTCCTAGGGGTTGTGAGCAACAGCGGCTGCAATGATGCTCAAAAAATCGCTCGCAGACAACGCGGCCGACCCAATCAAGCCACCGTCAACATCGGGTTGAGCGAGAAGCGATTGTGCATTAGATGCATTCATACTTCCGCCATACAAAATCTTCAATGACTGAGCATGGGCGGTTCTTGACTCAAGCAAGGAGCGAATATAGGCATGCACCTCTTGTGCCATGGCTGGTGTTGCAGTGAGCCCTGTGCCAATCGCCCAAACAGGCTCGTAAGCCACAACCACATTGTCAAAGTCTGCAGCAAGCATGGACAAAGCCGACATCACTTGGCGCTTGATCACGGGCTGAGTTTGTCCTTGCTCACGCTCGTCTTGTGTCTCACCCACACACACAATGGGTGTCAAACCAGCCTTCACAGCCTGTGAGACTTTATGACAAATTAGACTGTCGTTTTGAAACTGATAGCGTCGGCGCTCTGAGTGCCCCAAAATCACGTGGCCCAATTTAAATTCTTTGAGCATAGACACCGAGAGCTCGCCTGTGTAGGCACCTTTATCGTGCTCACTTGCATCTTGTGCTCCAAGCATAATACCTGAGCTCTCAAGTAAAGCCGCGACTTGCACCCAGTATGGAGCTGGGGGGCAGACCAAAACTTCTGGCAAGGACTGTTGCCCCACTTTAGCTTTGAGCTCACTCAGCCCCGAGACCAAAGCTTTCACCAATTCTTCATTGCTTGACAAGCTGGCATTCATCTTCCAATTGCCAGCAATGAGTTTTCTCTTCAACGTCATGTCTGCTCTCCTAACCAGTGAATGACAATTTTGCCAATATGCTCGTTGGACTCCATCAAGGTGTGGGCCATTGCGCCAGACTCGGGTAGCAATGCATCAAAAGTCTTGAAAAGCACAGGCTTGATAGCAGAGTTCTCCAACAAGGGCCAAATGTTTTGCTGTAGTTTTTGTGCAATTTGAGCTTTGAAAGCAACCTCGCGCGGCCTGAGCGTAGAGCCCGTGAGCGTCAAGCGCTTTCTAAGCACCAAGCCCGCATTGACCTGGGACTTCACACCGCCTTGAACGGCGATAAGCACCAGGCGACCATCCTCGGCCAATAGTTCAATTTCCTTGGCCACATAGTCTCCCGCGACCATATCCAAAATCACATCCACACCACGCCCATGGGTAATGGCAAGTACTTCTTTTGCGAAATCATGGGTTTTGTAATTGATGGCATGGTCTGCACCCAGCGTGAGACAAGCGGCACACTTGGCGTCAGATCCAGCCGTGGCAATCACATGCCCCCCCATCGCTTTGACCATCTGAATGGCAGTTACGCCAATGCCACTGGTGCCACCTTGCACCAAGAACCATTCACCTGCCTTGAGCATTCCACGATCAAAGACATTGCTCCAAACGGTAAAAAATGTCTCCGGCAAGCTAGCGGCTTCGCTCAAGCTCAAGCCTTTGGGGACAGGTAAGCACTGGGCAATGGGCGCGACACACCACTGTGCATAGCCACCCCCGGCGACCAAAGCGCACACTGGGTCACCTACTTTGAAGCCATGACTGGCAAGCTCTTTAGCGTCCCCACCCTCAATAATCCCAGCAATCTCCAAGCCCGGGATATCGGAGACACCCGCAGGAACAGGATAGTGCCCTTTTCTTTGAAGTACATCGGGCCGGTTCACGCCACTGGCATGGACTTTAATCAAAGCCTCTCCATGTGCGGGCACAGGCTTATCGCGCTCGACCAACGTGAGGACCTCGGGAGCACCGAATTCTGATATTTCTATGGCTTTCATGGATCGATCAACAATTAAGCATTGAAATGGGAGTTGTCAACATCCAGTGCTTGATTAGTCCTACAAACGCAGACCCATTGCACACTGGATGCTCAAAACACATTGAGTGACTACACCTTATTCGGGTGAGTGTGAATGTGAGTGCTCCTCAGGTTGAGCAGGACGCTCACTCAAGGCCTTCATGGACAATTTGACACGACCTTTTTCATCCGTCTCGAGTACTTTCACTCGAACGATCTGACCTTCGGCCAATACATCGGTCACTTTGTTGATTCTCTCGTGACTGATCTGAGAGATGTGCAGTAAGCCGTCCTTGCCAGGCAGCAAATTGACCAAAGCTCCGAAGTCCAAAATCTTAGTAATGGGGCCTTCATAAACCTTGCCGATCTCAACCTCAGCGGTGATCTCTTCAATGCGTCGCTTGGCCTCTTGAGCCTTGGCGCCGTCATTGGAGGCGATGGTGATGGTCCCGTCCTCAGCAATGTTGATTTGGGTGCCGGTCTCTTCTGTGAGCGCACGAATGGTCGCGCCTCCTTTACCGATCACATCACGGATCTTGTCCGCATTGATCTTCATGGTGTACAAGCGAGGTGCGAAATCACTCACCTCTTCTTTGGCATGACCCATGGCTTCTTGCATTTTGCCCAAAATATGCATGCGAGCTTCCTTGGCCTGAGCCAAAGCGACTTGCATGATTTCTTTGGTGATGCCTTGAATCTTGATGTCCATTTGAAGTGCGGTAATACCGTTGGTCGTCCCGGCCACTTTAAAGTCCATGTCACCCAAATGATCCTCATCACCCAAGATGTCAGTGAGAACAGCAAAACGGTTGCCATCCTTGATCAAACCCATGGCGATACCGGCCACGTGAGCTTGCATGGGGACACCCGCATCCATCAAAGACAAGCATCCACCACAAACGGACGCCATCGAAGATGAGCCATTGGACTCAGTGATCTCTGAGACCACGCGCATGGTGTAGGGGAAATCTTCTTTCTTTGGCAAACAAGCCGCCAAAGCACGCTTAGCCAAACGGCCATGACCAATTTCCCGGCGTTTGGTACTACCCATGCGTCCAACCTCACCTGTCGCAAAGGGAGGCATGTTGTAGTGGAACATGAAGCGATCTTCAAACTCTCCTGCCAAAGCGTCAATGCGCTGGGCATCGCGCTCAGTCCCCAAAGTCGTCACCACCAACGCTTGGGTCTCACCGCGCGTGAAGAGAGCTGATCCATGGGTTCTAGGTAAAACGCTATTGCGAATTTCGATGGGACGCACAGTGCGTGTATCACGTCCATCAATCCTAGGCTCACCAGCCAAGATTTGTGAACGAACAATGCGAGCCTCAATATCGAATAAAAGATTCTCTACTTTGACCGGATCGTGCTCAACACCTTGTGCTGTCAAGGCGTCCATGGTCGCCTTGTAAGCCAAACGGCAAGCTTGGGTACGGTTCTGTTTATTCCGAATTTGATAAGCTTCGCGCAAAGGACCCTCAGCAATTTCGGTAACCTTTGCAATCAAAGGTTCGTCCTTGGCATCCGCACTCCAATCCCACACAGGGTGTCCCGCTTCTTTGACCAGCTCGTGGATTGCATCGATGGCAATTTTGCCTTGCTCATGACCAAATACCACCGCTCCAAGCATGATCTCTTCGCTTAACTGCAAAGCCTCAGACTCCACCATCAGCACGGCAGCCTCAGTACCTGCGACCACCAAGTCCATCGTACTGTCTTTGCGCTGGGTTTGTCCAGGATTGAGAACATATTCACCGTTGATGTATCCAACCCTGGCGGCCCCCAATGGGCCATTGAAAGGAATACCAGCCAATGACAAGGCTGCACTTGAAGCGATCAAGGCTGCAATGTCTGCGTCGACCTCTGGGTTCAAAGACAATGTGTGGATCACCACATGAACTTCGTTGTAAAAACCTTCGGGAAACAAGGGGCGAATCGGACGATCGATCAAACGACTGGTGAGCGTTTCGAGTTCACTGGGTTTGGCTTCACGCTTGAAAAAACTGCCTGGAATTTTTCCTGCAGCATAGGTTTTTTCAATGTAGTCCACAGTCAAAGGGAAAAAATCCTGACCTGGCTTGGCTGATTTGGAGGCCACAACAGTGGCCAGCACCACGGTGTCATCCATATTCAAAAGAACAGCACCCGAGGCTTGACGGGCAATCTCACCCGTCTCCATGGTCACTTTGTGTTGACCCCATTGAAAAGTTTTAGTAACTTTATTAAATAACGACATTTGCGTCTTCTCCATCATGATTTGGGGCATGAAGGCCATGCCACCGAAGCCCGGAGAAGTCTCATGAAACAGAATGCCATTCCATCAATTGTCAGACTTTGCCATTTGGGCACAAAGTTCAACATCTGGTGGAATGACACAGCTTCGATCCATGACGAATCTCTCCGATCAATCCGCACAAAGGGCAATACAGACCATTGCTCCCCATCATGCATAAAGGCGTCTGAGCTATGTGAATAACTCAGACGCCTTTGTCAGTAATTCTCAATTATTTGCGCAAGCCCAATTTCGCAATCAAAGCCGTATAGCGACCCAAGTCCTTGGATTTCAAGTAATCCAACAATTTACGACGACGACTCACCATGCGCAACAATCCACGACGACCGTGGTGATCTTTGGCGTGAGTTTTGAAGTGTGGGGTCAACTCGTTGATGCGAGCAGTCAAGAGTGCAACTTGCACCTCAGGACTACCAGTGTCATTGGCTGAACGAGCGTTTTGCGCAACAACTTGCGCTGTAGTATTTAAATCCATTTCCTGCTTCCCTGTGTATAGGTTAATCAAACTTGCGCAATCTCGTGGAAAAACGTGATGCGTGTACTCTCACCCCATCACAGGGCAAAGCCTTTGGATTATAAGACAAAACCCCTCCTCAGGCAAGAACTCCAATGTACTGAGCAAAAAACCAGTTCAACAAATCAATTTCAAAGGCTTTTAGGAGGGTAAGGCTTGAGAGAGCTAACCGGACTTGGCTGCAGATAGTTTCATGGGGGGCTTCAACGGCTCAACTGGCTAAATGAATTGGACTAGGTTTCAACGATTTTTCGTAACTGCCAAGTGTTTAAGCGAATTCTTCGGGAGATGGTCAGCAAGTAACCGATTTCAGTTTCGAACTGCATTGATGCATCACCTCAAAAGGATAACTCACAGTGGCTCGACTGAACTGATGATTTTTTTGTTCAAGGCAATAAAGACCAAAAAGGTCGTTGAAATTGGGCCCACTGAGAGGAATTTCAAGACCTTAGAAAAAAAATATAGTTTTGCTCAAAACCCTTGTTTTATCAGGCCCGCGCTCCATCTGTGAAACATACAGCAGCCACACATTGACTGTATTTTAATCAACCACTTTTTCGGAGTTAGACAAATGATTTTCACACCCATCAACACAGCCATTGCCCAAGCACAACGCCGCCCATCAGTTCAAGCGTTCGAGCGCTTTTTGGGTGAAGTGGTTAAAACTTCTAGCGCACACACACAATTCAAAGAGCATGATTTGGGCTATGTGCTTCAAATCGATTTGCCCGGCGTAGCCAAAGAGCATTTGGTCATCAAAGTGGAGGACCAAGTTGTACGACTCGAGACCACAGCAGAGGCTGCTCGCAAATATAACCTGAGCTATGAGTTGCCGGTCGCCATTGACCCCACCAATAGCCAAGCCAAATTAGACTTGGGCGTTCTAAGCTTAGAGTTGAGTAAAAGAAAGCCTGTCGATAGGGCGGCCGTTTTAAATATTCAATAAATTCCAATGGGCGACCAAGAGCTCATTGGCCTTGATGAACAAACAATAAAGCGATGAAAAAAGGAAATTGGGCGGCTTCATTGCCGCCCTTCTTTTTGGTTTTCTAGTGATGAGAGATTTACTGATACAGGGTTGCTGATGAACTCATGGCTCATGAAGGCGTGAGTTCATTAAGGCTCCATCGAGGTCGCACTTCAAATTCATAATTTTTTCGACCTTGCTCGATACCGTATTGCACCCGCATCGCTGCTGCGAGTGCAATCATGGCACCGTTGTCAGTGCACCATTGAAGAGGGGGAAAGAAAACATCAACTCTTTCTTTCTCACAAGCCGCTTTCAAAGATGATCTCAAGAGCTGATTAGCCCCAACTCCACCGGCTACCACCAATGTGTGGTCCCCAGTGTGGGCCAAAGCAGACATGGATTTTTTAACCAACACCTCGACAATGGCCGCTTGAACACTGGCGGCCAAATCCTCACGGTGCGACATCATTTGCTCTCCCAGTTTATTAACTTGGGTCAACACAGATGTTTTAAGCCCAGCAAAGGAGAAATCGAAATCTTTGCTGTGCAGTAACGGACGAGGAAAAGTAAACGCCTTGGGATCCCCCTTCAGGGCCAATTGTGACAATGCAGAGCCACCAGGGTAATCCAAGCCCAAAAGCTTGGCCGATTTATCAAAGGCCTCCCCTGCCGCATCGTCCACGCTCTCGCCCAGCATTTCATACTGTCCCATGCTGGCCACTCGCATCAGTTGAGTATGACCACCTGACACCAACAAACACACAAATGGGAAACTTGGTGGGTCCTCACTCAAAAAGGGAGACAACAAATGCCCCTCTAGGTGATGAATTCCAAGCAAGGGCTTATCTAATGCTGCGGCCAAGGAGGCCGCCACACCCGCCCCCACCAGAAGTGCCCCCGCAAGCCCAGGACCTTTGGTGTAAGCGATCAAATCCAAGGACTCCATGCTCAATTGGGATTGGGCCATCACCTCACGAACCAAAGGGACCACACGCTGTATGTGGTCTCTCGAGGCCAACTCCGGAACAACTCCGCCGTAGGGTTGGTGCATGGCAATTTGCGTATGCAATGCATGCGCTTTGAGTGTCGCTTTCAACTCAAAGGGCTTTAATGGGTCAATCTTTGCACCTGACTGTGAGTGCGTCGGTAAGAGTTGCACCAAAGCCACGCCACTTTCATCACAGGATGTTTCGATACCAAGAATGTTCATATGGGTTGCAGGGTTTGGATTGCGAAGACTTCAAACGCGGTCACGCTTGGAAAAATGTGATGAAAATGGATTTGTAAAAAATTATCTAATCCCATTTTAAGTCTCAAGGCTTCTCCCTTCCTTTCTCCAAGATTCAAAGTGGATACCCAGTAGGCATGATCTTTGCGGTTTAAATCGGAAACCGCGGTTTTAATTCGCCAAAACAGTCACTTTATCTCTGCTACTACCGAGGCAGCATGCATCCCACTCTCAGAATCGTCGTTGTCGCACCCGATTTGGTCACCGAAGACTCTCAGGATGAACACGCGCTCTCCTTGATCGAGCGATCCAAAACCCTGCGCATCGGTTTATTAGAAAACGGCTACAACTTGATTGCAACCTTACCTGCTGATGTCTTTTTAGCGGAGCGAATCGCTCAATTGCAACCCGATTTGATCATCGTGGATGCAGAAAGCGACGCTCGGGACGCATTGGAGCATGTGGTGATGGCCACACGTGACGAGAGGCGTGCGATTGTCCTCTTCACCGATGACGACGACACCACCCACGTGAACGAAGCCGTGGCGGCTGGAGTGAGTGCCTACATCGTCTCTGGCTTGGCACCTAGCCGCATCAAACCCATCTTGGATGTGGCCATGGCCCGTTTTGAGCACGAGCAACGCTTACGCAACGAACTCTCGCAGGCACAGGAGGCTTTGGTGAGCAAAAACGTTGTTGACCAAGCCAAAGCATTGATCATGAAACGGCAAGGAATTTCTGAACCCCTTGCCTACGCAAAAATACGAAAAATAGCGATGAACAAAGGACTCAAACTCGCAGAAGTCTCGCAACAAATCATCGACATGTCTGAGCTTTGGCTCTAAGAGACTCTAAAAATTTTGTGCAATGCACACAAAACGAGCGGATTAGGTTGACCGAAATCCCCAATATGGTGCACTCATCCCCATTTTGATACCCTATCCGAAGAGTTTCTTAACTTCCAATCGAGTATCACTTGAGTTATTGAGTAGTTTTGAACTCATTTTTTATCTTTTTTGGTTGAATGGTGGTCGCTAAGAGCATAAATTCCGATCGGCACAACAATTGCTAAACCAGTAAAAACCCTTAGCGGTTCATGTTCGGCCAACGAAGGTCTTACATTAGGGCAAAGACGTCCAAGCCAACTGTGTGATGAACACAGCGGAGCCTGGACGTTTTTTTTTGTGTTTTCCATTTTCATTCGTTTTTAAAAGGGGGCCCCCATGACTCAATTTTTCCAACAATCCATGAGCCGTCGTACTGTGTTGCAAGCCGCCACGGTGGGGGCTATTGGGGTGGACCCCGCACTCAGGGCCGCTGTCTATGCACAAGGTTCTGATAAGCCAGAAAAAGAAGAGGTCAAAATCGGTTTCATCCCACTCACCGATTGCGCAAGCGTTGTCATGGCCTCCGTTTTGGGCTTTGATAAGAAATATGGCGTCAAAATCATCCCCACAAAAGAATCCAGTTGGGCTGGGGTCCGTGACAAACTCATCACGGGTGAACTCGATTGTGCGCATGTGCTTTATGGGCTTATCTATGGTGTGCATTTGGGGATTGCGGGTCCTAAAAAGGACATGGCCGCACTCATGACGATCAATCGAAATGGGCAAGCCATTACGCTTTCCAAGAAACTTGCCGAACAAGGCGCTGTGGATGGAGCGGGTCTGGCCAAATTGATGAGCAAAGAAAAACGCGAATTCACTTTTGCACAAACCTTTCCCACCGGCACACATGCCATGTGGCTTTACTACTGGCTCGCAAGCGTTGGCATCAACCCTCTAAAGGACGCTAAAGTAATCACGGTACCACCTCCCCAAATGGTGGCCAACATGCGAGTTGGCAACATGGACGGGTACTGCGTGGGAGAGCCCTGGGGTCACCGTGCCATTGCCGATGGAATTGGCATCACGGCCATCACGACCCAAGATATTTGGAAGGACCATCCTGAGAAAGTCCTGGGCACAACCAGTGATTTTGTCAGTAAGTATCCCAATACGGCACGTGCCGTGACAGCAGCCATTTTGGAGGCCAGCAAGTGGATTGATGCCGGCCTTCAAAACAAACTCAAAATGGCTGAAACCATTGCCGACAAATCCTACGTCAACACGAGCGTTGACGTCATCAATCAGCGTATTTTGGGTCGATACCAAAATGGCTTGGGCAAGACTTGGGACGACCCCAATTTCATGAAGTTCTACGACGATGGTGCGGTTAATTTTCCCTACCTCTCAGACGGCATGTGGTTTTTAACTCAGCAAAAGCGTTGGGGCTTGATCAAAGACCACCCCGACTATTTGGCCACAGCCAAGCAAATCAACCGCATCGATTTGTACAAAGACGCTGCTGCGATGACCAAAACTCCTGTCCCCAAAGATGTGATGCGCACCAGTAAGCTCCTGGACGGCAGCGTTTGGGACGGCAAGGATCCCAAAAAATACGCTGACAGTTTTTCTGTCCACGCTTGATCACCCCCTTTAAAGGCTCCATCATGGTGAGTGCAGTTTTTCATTCCCCGGCATCGTCCGATCTCCCAGGCGATCAAACCAACAATGCCCATTTAAAGCAGCGTCAAAGAAAAGCACGCCAACGTGCTTTTCTATTGACATGGATATCTCCGCTGGTTGGCTTCGCATTGTTACTGGCCGTGTGGGCGTTGGTTGCTCTAAAGAGTGGTAATGCCTTCCCCACTCCATGGGAGACCTTTAAGCAAGCCTACATCGTTTTCAGTGACCCGTTTTACAACAACGGACCCAACGATCAGGGCATTGGTTGGAACATCTACAGCTCACTCAAACGCGTTGCCCTTGGTTTTGGTTTGGCCGCTTTGGTGGGCATTCCCGCTGGCTTTGTCATTGGGCGTTTTGAGTGGGCCTCACGCATGTTCAACCCAATGATCAGCCTCTTGCGACCCGTCTCCCCCTTGGCTTGGTTACCGATCGGCTTATTGGTTTTTAAGGGCGCCAACCCAGCAGCCATTTGGACCATCTTCATTTGCTCCATCTGGCCCATGATCATCAATACTGCAGTGGGCGTTCAAAGGGTGCCCAGCGACTACATGAATGTGGCAAGAGTGCTCAATCTCTCAGAGTGGAAGATCATGAGTGTGATTTTGTTCCCAGCCGTTCTCCCTTACATGCTCACCGGGGTGCGGTTATCGGTGGGGACCGCTTGGCTTGTGATTGTTGCCGCAGAGATGCTCACGGGCGGAGTCGGCATTGGGTTTTGGGTATGGGATGAGTGGAATAACTTGAATGTGAAAAACATCATCATCGCCATCTTCGTCATTGGTTTGGTGGGTTTGCTGCTGGAGTATTTATTGATCCGTTTGGCACGCGCCTTCACCTTTGAAGACATCAAATCTTGAGCCCCCTTTTGAATGAGATACCCCCATGCAAGATAACAGCAAATACCTTGAAATTGACAACGTCTTTCAAACCTTCCCCACGCCTCAAGGTGAATTTGTGGCTCTCAAAAACATCAACCTCACGGTTCAAAAAGGGGAATTTGTAACGCTCATTGGGCACTCAGGTTGTGGGAAATCAACCTTACTGAATTTGATCGCAGGCCTTACAAAACCCAGTTCAGGCACTCTCATTTGTGCCAACAAGGAGATCACTGGACCAGGCCCAGAGCGTGGAGTGGTGTTTCAAAATCACTCATTGCTACCTTGGCTCACTTGCTTTGAAAATGTCTTCCTCGCTGTTGAGAGAGTCTTTGGGCCTCCTAGTAAAAAAGTGGGCAAAGAGCCAGAGGGCAAAGCTTCATTGATTCAAAGAACAAACCATGCTCTAGAGATGGTGGGGCTCACGCATGCGGCACAAAAAAGACCTGGAGAGATCTCAGGAGGCATGAAACAACGTGTTGGCATCGCTCGCGCCCTGTCAATGGAGCCTCAAGTGTTGCTGCTCGATGAGCCCTTTGGTGCATTGGACGCTTTAACGCGCGCCAAATTGCAAGATGAACTCTTAGGCATTGTGGCGCAAACCCAAAGCACCGTTGTCATGGTGACTCACGATGTGGATGAGGCCGTACTCTTGTCGGACAAGATCGTGATGCTGACCAATGGTCCTGCTGCCACCATTGGTGAAGTCCTCAACGTTGAATTGGCACACCCAAGGTCCAGAGTGAGCTTGGCACAAAACGCTCAATACCAAGAGTACCGCAAAGCGGTGATTGAATTTTTATACACCCGTCAGCATCATGTTGAGAAGATGGCTTAAAAAACCTCACTTTGAAAACTTTGACTTTCATTCAATCCGACAAAAAAACCCATGAACACCACTCCCAAACTCAAACTCGTGATGATTGGCAACGGCATGGCTGGCGTGCGCACGCTTGAGGAGTTACTTAAACTCTCCCCTGACCTTTATGAGATTACGGTTTTTGGCAATGAGCCCCACCCCAACTACAACCGGATTGCCTTGTCCCCCGTCTTATCTGGCGAGCAAACCCTGGATGAAATCATCCTCAATCCTCTGAGTTGGTATGAGGAAGAGAGTATTGCCTTGCATCTGAACACGTTGGTCTATAAGGTAGACCGTATCAAGCGCATAGTTCACGCAAAGACAAGTGACGGTGAAGAGATCACGGCAGCCTACGATCGATTGATTTTTGCCACTGGCTCCAACCCCTTCATGTTGCCCATCCCTGGAGTTGAGCTTGAGGGTGTATTGGCTTACCGTGACATCGCCGACACCACCGCCATGATCGAGGCCACGAAGGTCTACTCCAACGCCGTCGTCATTGGCGGAGGGCTACTAGGGCTGGAGGCTGCCAACGGCTTATCTAAACGAGGCATGCAAGTAACGGTCATCCATGTGGCACCTTGGCTCATGAACCGACAACTCGACCGGGTTGCAGGCAACTTACTGGAAAAGTCGCTCAAAGAACGGGGTTTGAAATTTTGCGTTGGTGCTCAAACAAAAAGCATTGAGGCCGGTCCCAATGGAAGAGTCAGCCATGTGGTTTTGGCAGATGGACAACGCATTGAAGCCGATTTGGTGGTGATGGCCGTGGGTATACGTCCCAACACGGACTTGGCACAGTCGTGCAGGCTGCACTGCGAGAACGGCATTGTTGTGAGCGACACGATGCAAACGGTCACTGACCCCAGAATTTACGCTGTGGGTGAATGCGCCAATCACCGTGGCGTGGCTTATGGCTTGGTCGCCCCCTTATTTGAGCAAGGCAAGGTCTTGGCCAATCATCTCGCTCAGATGGGAATCGCGCGCTATGTGGGCTCGCTCACCAGCACCAAACTTAAAGTCACGGGGATTGATCTCTTTAGTGCAGGCGACTTCATGGGACAAAACCAAGACGCCTCTGCATACCCAATGAGCCCAGTGGCTCAGTCAGACTACGAAGAAATCGTTCTCAGCGACCCCCATGACGGTGTTTACAAAAAACTCGTGATTAAAAATAACCAACTTGTGGGTGCTTGTTTATTCGGAGACACGGTGGATGGAAGTTGGTATTTCAAACTCCTGCGCGACGGTCGCAGCATTGCGGATATTCGCGACAAGCTCATGTTTGGAGAGTCCAATCTAGGCGATGTGGGTCATGAAGGTCACTCCAGTGCGCAAAGCATGAGCGATTCGGCCGAGGTGTGTGGCTGCAACGGCGTGAACAAGGGACAGATCTGTAAAGCCATCAAAGAAAAGGGGCTCTTCACTTTGGAGGAGGTGAGGAAACACACCAAAGCCAGCGCCTCATGCGGGTCTTGCACAGGACTGGTTGAGCAAATATTGATGTTCACGGCGGGTGGTGACTACTCGGCAACACCCAAAAAGAAGGCGGTCTGCGCATGCACAGAGCACAGTCACCAAGAGGTAAGGGACGCAATCGCAAGTGAGTCCTTGCACACCATTCAAGCCGTGATGCAACATATGAATTGGAAGACACCGAACGGGTGCGCTTCTTGTCGGCCGGCGTTGAATTATTACTTAATCAGCACTTGGCCCAAAGTTGCTCAAGACGATCCACAAAGCCGCTACATCAATGAACGCAGCCACGCCAACATTCAAAAGGACGGCACCTATAGTGTGATTCCTCGGATGTGGGGGGGAGAGACCACAGCCGATGAACTCAGGCGAATTGCCAACGCAGTGGACAAATACGCCATCCCAACGGTCAAAGTCACTGGCGGTCAACGCATTGATTTACTGGGTGTAAAGAAAGAGGATTTGGTCAACGTCTGGAGAGACATTGGGATGCCCAGCGGTCATGCTTACGCCAAAGCACTGCGAACGGTGAAGACGTGTGTGGGCTCCGAGTGGTGTCGGTTTGGCACCCAAGACAGCACCCAGATGGGGAAAGATCTCGAGCGTGCGTTGTGGCGAATGTATGCACCCCACAAGGTAAAGATCGCCGTGAGCGGATGCCCTCGAAATTGCGCGGAAGCTGGCATCAAAGATGTCGGAGTGATTGGTGTCGATAGCGGTTGGGAGATCTATATTGCCGGCAACGGTGGGATCAAAACTGAGGTAGCGCAATTTTTTGTGAAACTCAAAACGCCACAAGAAGTACTCGAATACTCGGGCGCATTTCTACAACTCTACCGGCTCGAGGGCTGGTACTTGGAGAGAACTTGCCACTATCTCGCACGAGTGGGCATGGACCATGTCAAGGAGAAGATCTTGAATCAACCTGAGACTAGAGTGGCCCTTTGGGAGCAATTGAAATTCAGCCTCGATGGGGAGCCCGATCCATGGTTTGAGTTTGATCAAGCTCGCGTGGACACCCGACAATTCCAAGCGCTTGAGCTCACTGCGCAGACGCCTTAACCCTCGGTCATAGCGCCAACGTCCTCAACCCTTTGGAATTGATCATGACACCCAACACCCCCACTTGGATTCGTATTTGTCACCTAAGCGACATCCCTCGCTTGGGAGCTCGTCGGGTGGACCGCCCGCAAGGCCCACAAATCGCAATTTTTCGTACGCAAGATGATGAAGTTTTTGCGGTTCTTGATGCGTGTCCACACAAAGGCGGCCCACTCAGTCAAGGCATCGTCTTTGGCCGATCCGTGGCTTGTCCCTTACATAACTGGACCATTGAGCTTGAGGACGGCTGTGCAAGAGCACCCGATGTGGGATGCGTGAAGACCTTTCAAGTCAACGTCCAAGACGACACCATTTATTTGGATGCCCATGAACTCAATTCAAACATTGAGTCCAATCACTAAACGCTGAACTTTGCCATGTCACTCAAAGAAACCCGATCAACTTGTCCTTATTGCGGAGTGGGCTGTGGGGTGATCATTGGTTCTGATCAAAATCAAATCATCAGTGTTCGTGGGGATCCTGATCACCCGGCCAATCGGGGGAAACTCTGCAGTAAGGGCTCGAGCCTGCATTTGAGTGCAAAAGCCTCTGAAGTTGAGAGCTCACGGGTTTTGATGCCGATGATTAGGCGTGATAGAGATGCGCCTTGGGTGAACACCAACTGGGAAGAAGCCCTTGATCACAGTGCCCAAAGGCTTAGCCAAATCGTTGCTCAATCGGGTCCTGATGCTGTGGGGTTTTATATCTCGGGGCAACTCTTGACAGAGGATTATTACGTCTTTAATAAACTGGCAAAGGGCTTGATTGGCACCAACAACATCGACACCAACTCACGCCTTTGCATGAGCTCCGCTGTCGCTGGCTACAAAATGACCCTTGGAGCTGATGCCCCGCCTGCTTGCTACGAGGACATTGACCATGCCACTTGCATCTTCATTGCTGGCTCGAATGCCGCATTTGCACACCCCATTCTTTTTAGACGCATCGAAGCTGCAAAAGAGGCCAACCCCGAACTCAAAATCATTTGCGTAGACCCCCGAAAAACTGATACCTCTCAATCCAGCGATCTTCACTTGGCCATCCAACCCGGAACAGACGTATGCCTCTTCAACGGCATGCTCCACATCATGCTTTGGGAAGGTTGGACACAAACCGATTACATCAAGCGCCACACCACTGGGTTTGAGGATCTAAAGCAAAGTGTCCGAGACCTCACCCCCCAGCACGTTGCACAGGTGTGTGGCATCTCCATTCAAGATCTCTACCAAGCCAGTGAATGGTTTGCCAAGTCCACCGCAACTTTGAGTCTTTATTGCCAAGGGCTTAACCAATCGAGTAGCGGAACAGATAAAAACGCAGCACTCGTGAATTTGCATTTGGCTTGCGCGCAAATGGGCAAGCCCGGTGCAGGACCTTTCTCCCTAACAGGTCAACCCAATGCAATGGGTGGACGAGAGGTGGGGGGACTGGCCAATTTGCTGAGCGCTCACCGTGATATGGCCAACCCAAAGCACCGCGACGAAGTGGCTCGCTTGTGGGGGGTGAAATCGGTCCCATCTCAGCCTGGGAAAACTGCCATCGAGATGTTTCAAGCCGCGGCCGATGGGGAGATCAAAGCGTTGTGGATCGCGTGCACCAATCCCGCCCAATCCATGCCAGATCAAAAAACAGTTCGGCGTGCTCTTGAGCGGTGTGAGTTCGTGGTGCTCCAAGAGGCCTTCATGCACACGGCCACGATGCGTTTTGCCCATTTGGTGCTTCCCGCCACCACCTGGGGCGAGAAAGAGGGGACCGTGACCAACAGCGAGCGCTCTATCTCTAGGGTGAGAAAAGCCATTCAAGGGCCTGGTGAGAGCATGGACGATTGGCGTATTGTGGTGAAACTAGCCAGGCTATTGGAACGAGACCCAGTGTTTCACCACCAACAAACCGGTATAGGGTCCCTATTTCCTTATGAAAGTGCTGAATCGATTTGGCTTGAGCACCGGGACTCAACCCGCTCCAGGGACTTGGATATCACCGGCCTCACCTACCAAAAGCTCGAGTCCGCTCCTGCCCAATGGCCCTATCCTGAGGGTGCCCTTGCAGGGAAGAAACGACTTTATGAGGACGCCCAATTCCCGACCCTTGATGGAAAAGCGCACTTTGCCCATGTGAGCTACAAAGCCACGGCAGAACAAAGGGAGTCTCGCTATCCCTTTGCGTTGAACACGGGAAGACTTCGCGACCAGTGGCACGGCATGAGCCGTACAGGTCTGGTGAGCAAGCTTTTTGGGCATGTGCCTGAGCCCGTGATCGAACTCAACCCTCAAGACATGGATAAAAATGGCTGGGTCAATGGAGAGTTGCTGCACGTCACCAGTAAGCGTGGCTCCATACTGGTCAAAGCCATCGGAAGTACCGAGATAGGACTAACCCAAGCGTTCATGGGCATGCATTGGGGGGAGGAGTTTCTGAGCGGACGCTCCAACACTGGAGAGCCTTTAGCAGGGGTCAATGCACTCACGACTTCAAGTTTTTGCCCGCACTCCAAACAACCCGAACTCAAATACTCAGCCGTGAGAATAGTCAAGGCCCATATGGGCTGGAGTATGTTGGCGGCAACTTGGGTTGAGAGCCACCATGCACAAATCATTCGCACCCAGTTGCGAGAATTCATGCCCTTGTTTGAATTCACCACATGTGTTCCCTTTGGACAAGACCGCACAGGGCTACTCTTTCGAGCCGCTCATAGCGAACCACCGCCCACTGAGTGGCTTGAAAAAATCGAGAAAATCCTAGGCCTCAGTCAATCAGAAGCGATTCATTACGAGGATGCCAAGCTCAGCCTCAGACGACGATTTGTGATCTCCAAGGATCTTCACCATCACCCTCACCCTCACCTCAAGGGGTTCTTAATCAGCGGCAAGGACATAGCGAGTGGTGAAGCTTGGATTCAAGAACTTATGCAAACTCAAAGCGATGTTCAAGGGCTCAGCCGAGCTCTGTTGCAAGGGAAAAAGCCTATCCTAGCCCTTCCCTCCTTTGCATCGTCATCACCCTCTGCCTCCGCCAATGCCCTGCGCTCGAGCCCCTACATTTGCACCTGTGTGGGCGTACAACGCCATGAAATTGACCAACACCTTGAGCTCCAGGGCCAGCAAATGGGCATGACCTGGACCCACTTGACACGACTAGAGGACCTGCAGCGCTCGCTCAAATGCGGTACCGAATGTGGCTCATGCGTGCCGCAACTCAAACGTATCATTGACAAATCTACTTCGATCTCCAAAACTCCCCAAGTGCAGAACTAAAGGCATGGCCTCATGAATAGACCTTGGACGGAAAAAAAAGGAAGACAATCTGGGTATGGCAATTAGTCACTACATCAAAGAAATAGGTCGAGGCAAGGAAGGCGCTCGGGCACTGACTCGTGAGCAGTCAAGCGATCTCATGGGTCAAATTTTGGATGGCTTGGTGAGTGACTTGGAATTGGGTGCGTTTTGTATGGCCATGCGCATCAAGGGTGAGACACCGGCAGAACTGCTTGGGTTTTTGGAGTCCATTCAAGAGCGAATCAACCCCGTGACTGTGGATCCCCTAAACCTAGGCCCTTTGAATAACAAACCCGTGATCGTGATCCCAAGCTATAACGGTGCACGCCGCTTGCCACTATTGACTCCACTGCTGGCGGGATTACTCAACCAGGCCGGCTTTCCGGTATTGATTCACGGCCATGCGTCAGAGGATCAACGCCTGAGTTGTGAGTCTGTGATCAAAGCTCTGGGCTGGCCTATGCTTGAGGCAACGTCAACCTCGTTGGCTCAACCTGTGGCCTTCATTCATACACGTTTACTTTGCTCTGGACTCTCACGGCTATTGGACGTTCGCCGTCAAATCGGACTCAGAAACTCAGCCCACAGTTTGGCCAAACTCATCAACCCAATGGCCGAGCCCCACAAGGCCATTTTGCTCACCAATTTCACACACCCAGAGTATGAAATCTCCATGACCGAGAGCCTACAAAATGCCAAGGCCAATGCCCTGCTCCTCAGAGGGACAGAAGGAGAGGCGGTGGCAGATGCTAGGAGAACGCCTAAAATGGTGGGTTTTGTAAAAGGCGTTCCTCACGTACTTCATGAACAGTCACTTGGGTCGCTGGAAAGTGTTCCAAGCTTCCCGACTACCCTAGACGCCGCGAGCACTGCTCACTACATTCAAGAAGTTTTGGCAGGCAACATTTCATGCCCTGAACCCATTGCCCGACAAGTGCAGGCTGTGCAACGTTTAAGCACACTCGTGAGCTCCGGTGCCCTTTGATCAAGTTTAAGAGCTGTTGATATGCCCATCATTGAATCGCAAAACATCACACCACCCAGCAACTGGCCCCTGGTTCAACTGGTGGGGGCTGGCCCTGGTGACCCTGAGCTCTTGACCCTCAAAGCCTACAAGGCCATTCAAGCCGCGAGCGTTCTTTTGGTGGATGACTTGGTCTCTGAAGAGATTGTCAAATTGGCTCCCAAAACTTGTCGGGTCATTCACGTGGGTAAACGAGGCGGTTGTCGCTCCACTCCCCAAGCCTTCATTGAAAAGCTCATGATTCAATCGGCTTTGGGTGGTGAGCGTGTGGTACGGCTCAAGGGGGGAGATCCCTTTATCTTTGGGCGAGGCGGTGAAGAGGTCGACTCCCTCAAGTCTCATGGCATCAGAGTCGAGATCATCAATGGCATCACCTCGGGCTTGGCCGCATTGAGCTCATTAGAGGTGCCCCTGACTCAAAGAGAACACGCCCATGGAGTGATTTTTGTCACAGGGCATGCCCAAAGTGGCAATCCCAAGCGCGACTGGGCGGGATTAGCGCAATGTGCACACTCCTCAAAACTCACCTTGGTGATTTACATGGGAATGACTCACTTGGGGGAAATCCAAACCGCCCTCCTTGAAGGCCTTCCTCCCGATACTCCAGCAGCCATCATTGAGTGCGCAAGCTCCTTGCGTCAGCGCCAAATGCTCTGTGCACTGGCGTCTTTATCGGAAGAGGCAAAAATACTCCAACTCAAATCCCCCTCCATCATCGTGGTTGGGAACGTTCTTTTGGGGCTACAGTCTTGGTTGAACCGAAATGCAACGCTCCCCCTAGGCGTGGAGCCAACGGGCACATAGGCCGAGTTCTTGTACCTCAGAGCCCAATTGTGCTAAAAATCACGTCCACTTCCCAGGATTTGGCCTAGGTCTGTCCAGCCAAGCACTTTGCCGTGCGAAAATACGGTATTGCTCATCTCTAGGCTAGACTTAGAGTGGCACACAACGCAGGTCTTCATGGCCTGTAGACTCTTAGTTTACGGAAAAATAAAAAATGGATGCTGAACAAATCAATTTGATTGGGACAACCCTCATAGACTTGCAAAATAGAACGCAAGAACTTCGGGGGTATCTTTGACTTCGATGTCAAAGCCGAAAGATTACGCACCGTCAACGCTTCTCTAGAAGACCCATTGGTTTGGAATGATCCCAAAAAAGCTCAGGATCTTGCCAAAGAAAAAAAATCCCTCGATGATGTAGTGAGCACGCTCATTCGACTTGACCAAGAGATCCATGACAATTTGGAACTCTATGAAATGGTCAAAGATGAGGCTGACTTGGAGAGCTTACAAACTCTCGAGGGTGAGACAGCGCAATTGACCCAAACCATTGAGGGCCTAGAGTTCAGGCGAATGTTTGACAACCCGGCTGATCCGCTCAATGCCTTTTTGGACATTCAGTCAGGTGCGGGTGGTACTGAAGCGTGTGACTGGGCCAGTATGCTGCTGCGCCAATACTTGCGGTACTCTGAGAGAAAGGGCTTCAAAGCCACGCTCGAAGATGAGTCCCCAGGGGACGTGGCCGGCATTAAGAGCGCGACCATCAAAATCGAAGGCGAATATGCTTTTGGTTTATTGCGAACTGAAACTGGTGTACACCGCTTGGTGAGGAAGTCCCCATTTGATTCCTCTGGTGGAAGACACACCAGTTTTGCCAGCGTATTCGTCTACCCCGAAGTAGACGACTCCATTGAAATTGACATCAACCCAGCGGACGTGCGAGTGGACACCTTCAGAGCCTCAGGCGCGGGTGGTCAACACATCAACAAAACCGATTCGGCTGTTCGATTGACCCATTTGCCTACCGGTATTGTGGTGCAGTGCCAAGACGGCAGAAGTCAGCACAGCAACCGCGATGTAGCCTGGAAGAGACTCAGGAGTCGTTTGTACGATTTTGAGATGCGAAAACGCATGGCCGAGCAGCAAAAGCTCGAAGACACCAAGACCGATGTGGGTTGGGGTCATCAAATCCGATCTTACGTATTGGATCAAAGTCGCATCAAAGACTTGCGCACGCAAGTGGAGACATCGAACACGCAAAAAGTCCTCGATGGAGATCTTGATGCGTTCATCGAAGCATCGCTTAAACAAGGTATCTAAGCTGATACCCAGTGCCTTTATTAAAATTATCAATTGTTGATCAATCTCCGGAGTTTACGCATGCTGCATGACAATCCAGTCAAAATCGTCAAAAGAGAAGACTACCAAGCGAGCGCCTACTTAATTGAACAAGTGGACTTGAGCTTTGATCTTGACGCGAACAAAACACGCGTGCTCAACAAAATGCGCATGCGCCGCAATGAAAGCGTCACGCCTCAAGCTCTTCGCCTCAAAGGCGAAGAACTCAACCTCTCCAGAGTCTTAGTGAATGGTCAAGGGACTTCATTCAAAATGGATGGTGACGACTTGGTGCTTGAAAATTTGCCTGAAGGTTTCGAGCCTTTTGACTTGGAGATTTTCACGACCTGCAACCCTTCGAAAAACACCAAACTGATGGGCTTATACGTCAGCCAATCTTCGTTTTTCACGCAATGTGAGGCCGAGGGGTTCAGGCGTATTACTTACTTCTTGGACCGCCCTGACATCATGGCGTCCTATTCCGTCTTGATCCGGGCAGACAAGGCACTTTATCCGGTCCTCCTCTCCAACGGTAATTTGGTGGACTCTGGCGATCTCGAGGGCGGGCGTCACTTTGCGCACTGGGTCGATCCTCACAAGAAGCCTTGCTATTTGTTTGCCCTCGTTGCGGGTCAATTTGTAGCGCGTGAGCAAAAAATCAAAACGCGATCTGGCAAAGAGCATTTGCTGCAAATTTATGTACGAAGCGGTGACTTGGATAAGACCGAACACGCCATGAACTCATTGATCTCCAGCATTGCTTGGGATGAGGCGCGTTTTAATCTGAGCTTGGACTTGGATCGATTCATGATTGTGGCCACCAGTGACTTCAACATGGGAGCCATGGAGAATAAGGGATTGAATATTTTCAATACCAAATTTGTTTTGGCCAACGCTCAAACGGCCACAGACACCGACTTCTCCAATGTTGAGAGCGTCGTGGCTCATGAATATTTCCATAACTGGACAGGCAACCGAGTTACCTACCGTGACTGGTTCCAGCTCTCACTCAAAGAAGGTCTCACGGTTTTCAGGGACCAGGAATTCAGCCAAGACCTCGCGCACACCCAATCGGCCCGAGCGGTCAAACGCATTGAAGATGTGAGGTTACTGAGAACGGTTCAATTCGCTGAGGATGCAGGCCCCATGTCTCACCCTGTACGGCCTGACCAGTACATGGAGATCAACAACTTTTACACCGTCACCATCTACGAAAAAGGTGCTGAGGTGGTTCGCATGATGCAGACCTTGGTCGGGCGCGACGGGTTTAAGAAGGGGATGGCCCTTTACTTTGAACGCCACGATGGACAAGCGGTGACGTGCGATGACTTTGTGCAAGCCATCTCTGATGCCAACCCCAGCTCAGCTTTGTGTGAACACTTAGGAATTTTTAAACGCTGGTACTCCCAAGCGGGCACTCCCAGGCTCTCCGTTCGAAGTGACTATGACCCAGCATCACAGACCTACACCTTGCATTTGAGCCAAACTCCTCCAGCCAATCATTTAGATCATGCGACATTCCTGATCCCCGTTGAGGTGGGGCTATTGAATGCACAGGGCCAAGAGACACATCCCACACAGCTATTGGTGCTCACTCAAAACGAGCAATCCTTTGCTTTTCACGGGGTGAGTTCACCCCCCACCGCCTCCATTTTGCGGCGCTTTAGTGCGCCTGTGATTTTGGAACACAATGCCAGCGAAGCTGATCTTTTGAACCTATTGGCCCACGACACTGATGCTTTTAATCAGTGGGAGGCGGCGCAACAATTGTGTCTCAAAGCGGCACTTCAGGCCATCAACGATACCCATGATGAGATCAACCCCTCGCCCTTATCGGCCGCATTGGTCAGTAGCCTACGGCAAGTTCTTCGCCACCCAGAGCTCGACAGCGCCTTCAAAGAGTTGGTCTTGACCCTGCCCAGTGAGAGCTACATTGCGGAGCAACTGAGTGTGGTCGATCCGGCAAAAGTGCATGCCGTTCGTGAGGCAATCAAGATCCAGTTGGCCCGTGAGTTACAAACCGATTGGGCCTGGGTGGTTGAGTCTCAACCCCGCCAAGCCGCCTATCAACCCGACCCCATTGCCATGGGTGAACGGGCGTTGAGCACCTTGGCACTTCATTATTTGTGTTTGAATGCAACCCTTGTAGACGACACAGTTTGGCCAGGTATCACTTACCAGCGTTTTAAAGACTCCAGCAACATGACCGAGCGTTTTGGAGCCATGAGTGCGCTAGTGAACTGCGCCCACCCATTGGGTGACAAATGCCTAGAGCAATTTCACCATCAATTCTCTAAAGAAGCATTGGTCATTGACAAATGGTTCGCATTGCAAGCCAGTGCAACCGATCGAAATGGTCAAATTCTCACCAAGGTGAAGCAATTGATGCAGCACCCAGATTTTCAGGTGAAAAATCCTAACCGGGCTCGGAGCCTCCTCTTTAGCTACTGCATGGCCAACCCAGGCGGATTTCATAAAACCGATGCCTCGGGATATGTTTTTTGGGCGGAACGGGTGATTGAAATCGACTCTTTCAACCCCCAAGTCGCAGCACGACTGGCTCGCGCACTCGACCGTTGGCGCCAACTTGCCCCTCCCTACCAGCACGCCGCACAAGAAGCCATCAAGCGAGTCGCCGCCAAAAGCGATTTGAGCAACGATGTGCGCGAAGTCATCAACCGTTCACTCGGAGTTTCTGGCTCATGAAAGTCTCACTGACCCGATATTTGGTCGAACAACAACGCGCCAAAGGCAATATTCCCCCACAACTTAGACTCTTAATTGAAGTTGTGGCTCGTTCATGCAAAAGCATCAGCCGAGCTGTCAATCAAGGCGCCCTGGGCGGTGTTTTGGGTAGCGCTGGGAGTGAGAACGTACAAGGCGAAGTTCAAAAGAAATTGGACATCATTGCCAATGAAGAGCTTATTCAGGCCAACGAATGGGGAGGCCACTTGGCCGCCATGGCCTCTGAGGAAATGGATGACATCCATGTGGTGCCCAACCGTTACCCACAGGGCGAATACTTGCTCCTTTTTGATCCCTTAGATGGTTCAAGCAACATCGATGTGAATGTGAGCATCGGTACCATTTTCAGTGTTCTCAAAAAAACGGGGCCATCCGCCGAGGTGAAGACTGAGGACTTTTTGCAGTCCGGTCGTCAACAAGTCGCTGCTGGCTATTGTGTGTATGGGCCTCAAACGACTTTGGTCTTGACGGTGGGTGACGGTGTTTGCATGTTCACCCTGGACAAGGAAGAAGGTGCATTCATCTTGACCCAAGAGGGCGTTCAGATCCCTACCGAAACGCAGGAATTCGCCATCAACATGAGCAATATGCGTCATTGGGATGAACCCGTCAAACGCTACATTGATGAGTGTTTGGCTGGAGTTGAGGGCGTGAGGGGTAAAAACTTCAATATGCGCTGGATTGCCTCGATGGTGGCAGATGTACACCGCATTTTGATGCGTGGTGGCGTGTTCATGTACCCCTGGGATAAACGTGAACCCAACAAACCAGGCAAACTGCGGCTCATGTACGAGGCCAACCCCATGAGTTGGCTCGTAGAACAAGCCGGTGGCGCATCCACCAACGGACGTCAAGCGATTTTGGACATCAAACCCACCGGTCTACATGAACGGGTCAGTGTGATTTTGGGCTCCAAGAGCGAAGTCGAACGGGTCACCCAATATCACTTAAGTGCTGCCAAACCTTAAGACCTCATTGGCAGTCTCATCTGTATAATTTATGGCGTGCCGCTGTAGCTCAGTTGGTAGAGCAATTCATTCGTAATGAAAAGGTCAGCAGTTCGATTCCGCTCAGCGGCACCAACAAAATGGGGTCCATACCGAACAGAGGGCTAACAGGACCTAACGATTACAGCCTTAACCATCAAAAAAATAATCTTAAAAATATTGCCTCTGTAACATATTGAAAGTTTGCGAGATTGCCAGATTACCGAATTGGAAAATTGGCAAGTCAATAGACCAGCACCTTTGAGGTCGACCTCAATCGAGATCCAAACTCGGGACGCTTTAATACTCTGAGCACCTCCTTAGAATGCAACACTGATCAATGCAATCAGTGATGTGATTTAAACTCTAAATTATCGGGAGTGTTTTAATGAACAAAATATTATTCAGTATTCTTATCATGAGTTGTATCAACTTAACTCATGCCGTAGATTCCTATGACCCGGGAACAAACACCTTAAATATTCCGTCTGTGCAATTCGGCTCGACCATTTATAACGACGTCAACATTACGGTCGGGAATGTATTGAGTGTTGGTTCATCCACCTCAGTTAATCAAACATATGACTTGAATAAGCTTTATTTCACTTTAATACAAGTATCCTCCCCCTTATCAACAAACTACAATCTTTCGGGTGTTGTAAATTCCAGCGCCTTTGTAGGGTACGGCACTGCAACCATCAACCCCATGACCAGCAATACCTTTGAAGGAGTCTCCTCAAAGTCTCAAATCACGGCAAGCTCGTCCACAATTAATGTGAGCGGAAATGCTGTACCAAGCACATCATCAGAGACTTATTATTACGATACAAATAATAACGTTCTAGGCTTCTCTGATTTGATTTATCACGTTACCTCTTACTCCAAACCATTGCCCAATAAAGTATCAAATTATTCTTCTGGAATTTGGTTCATCACCAATGATTATGCAGACTCATCAAAAAAAGTATCGCTTGGTAAAACCATCGCGACCTATGACGTCTTTCCCTCCAATGACGTCAATCCTTTTGTGAACTTAACCTTCACCACCAGAGACGCCTCAAACAACGTTACCACCGTTTTGATACGCAGTTTTTTGATCACCAATCAAGGGCTAAAATCACTCACTAGGAATTTCATTACCAATGGTCAAAATCCAGGCAACACGTTCATCGTCCTGAATTGAACCCTTAAAAGACCACGCTTTAGGTCTTACAATTTCCCAAGCTCAATTCCTGGCCCATTTCCAATGAGATCTGGGAGGGATCTTTTCCCCCACGTTTTAATGGCATCAACCTCGAATGAAATTTAATCCAATTGGTGCGTTGTTTTTTTTATTCCTTACATTGGTCAGCAAATGGGCCTGGTCTCAGGCTGACTATCCCAATAGGACCATTCGACTGATCTGTGTGCACGCAGCAGGAGGGTCCGCTGACGCTCTCTCACGAGTTTTGGCAGATCGGCTCTCCAAGGTGCTCAATCAGACCGTATTTGTAGAAAATAAGCCTGGTGCTGGAACCATGCTGGGTGCGTCTTATGTGGCCAATGCACCAGCCGATGGCTATACCCTATTGATGGCCAGTGTCACCACGTTGTCCATCAACCCAAGCCTCTATAGCAGCATGAGCTATCACCCGTTGAAGGACTTTGCGACTGTGGCCATGGTCGCCCAAACTCCCTCGGTGTTGGCAGTATCTCCTAAACTGAACGTCAAAAATTTAAAGGAGTTACTCGATCTCCTCAAAGCCAATCCAGGTCGCTTTAACTATAGTTCACCAGGACAAGGCACTTCAGCACATTTGGCGGGCGCCTTGTTCACCTCCATGGCCCAAGTGGACGTGGTGCATATTCCTTACAAAGCCAGCGCCTCAGCAGTATTAGGGCTTTTGTCGGGTGAAGTACAAATGACTTTTGAAAATAGTCTTGTCCCCTACTCAAGAAACGGAAAACTCCACCCCATTGGTATCGCCAGCGCTAAACGCTCAATCTCTTGGCCAGAACTTCCTACTTTGGCCGAGCAAGGTCTGACAGGCTACGAATCCACCGTTTGGTATGGTGTGGTCGCCCCCAGCGCCACACCACCCGAGGTCGTGAAAAAGCTCAACGACGCCATCAACAATGTGCTCACCCAAAAAGAAATGATCGATACAATCAAAAATCTATCGGGCGATCCTGTGGGCGGGAGCCCTGAATCTTTCACTGAGCGAATTAAATCCGACACCCAGAAATGGGCCAAAGTGATTAAGACAGCGGGAGTTCAAGCCGAATAGTCCCACTCCTTATGTGGCAGGTCTAGGAGAACTTTCTGATGATTGACTGCCACTGACCCGCCTCGTATCCATCTTTTGATTGACCCTAATTTCAAAGCCACCCTTCATGTCTAACACTGAGATCATCCAAATCCCCATCGCAATCATAGGAGCGGGCATCGGCGGCTTGGCCACTGCTCACGCACTCGGCCAGCAAGGTATTGTGGCCCATGTATTCGAGCAAGCGCCCGGCTTTAAACGAATCGGTGCAGGCATCCAAATGGGCCCGAATGCCACCCGAGTCTTGCATGGGTTTGGCCTGGCTGAACATCTCAAACAGAGCTCATTTGAGCCCAAAACGAATTTGAACCGCGTTTGGGATACGGGCGAAGTGAGCAATGAGTTTCCCTTGTTGGGCCATGCCAGTGAGAAATACGGCACCCCTTTTTATGCTCTTCACCGAGGTGACTTGCATGCAGCACTGTGTCGATTGGTACCTGAGTCACAAATTCATTTGGGTAAAAAACTCATCTCTTGGGAGCAAGAAACCTCTCACGTCTTACTCAAATTTGAAGATGGCACACTCGTGCGTGCCAATGCCGTGATTGGTGCTGATGGGGTGCATTCTTTGATCAGAGACACACTCCTAGGACCCGAGGAGCCACGCTTTACAGGGAAAATCGCTTACCGGACGACCTATCCATCTTCTCGACTCAAAGGGGTCGATATTGGACAGTCAAGGACCAAGTGGTGGGGGGTGGACCGTCACATTGTGATCTATTACGTGACACGGCAACAAGATGAAATTTATTTTGTAACCTCGCAGCCCGAGGATGCCTCATGGACTACCAAAGAGTCTTGGTCTGCCAAGGGCGAATTAAGCGCTTTGAGACAAGCCTATGCAGGATTTCACCCCGATGTCCAAGCTGTGCTGGAGGCTTGTCCCGAGGTCTACAAATGGGCTCTTTATGAGCGTGACCCCTTGGACAAATGGTGTGAAGGCTCTGTGCTCTTAATGGGTGATGCCTGTCACCCCATGACGCCCTACATGGCGCAAGGAGCAGCCATGGCCCTCGAGGACTCAGTGGTCCTCGCGAGAGTCTTGGCGCAGGCTCCATCAGACGAATGGCCCCAAGCTTTCAAATTATTTGAACAAATCCGTAAGCCCAGAACATCCATGATTCAAAAGGCCTCGAGTGCCAATCAGTGGATGCAAAAGAAAACCAACCCAGACTGGGTGTATGGCTACAACGCCTGGGAGGTTCCTCTGGTACCAGCGACAGAGGAATTCACTTAATCGTGCTGAATGGCGATGGCAATTTTTCCAAATTGCTCATTGCCCATCAAGTAGTCCTGGGCTGCTTGTAGATCAGTCCAATTGAAGGTTTTACTCAAAATAGGCTTCACGGCTCCACTCTCAAGGCCTGCCCAAACATCTTTTACAAAAAGCGCACTGCAAGTTTGTGTTTCTTCTAGGGTACGGGTGCGAAATGTGCGGCCAATGATGCGCGCATTTTTTCGGGCCAATTCATCCAAGTTCACAAGCGCTGTTGATCCGGCATTTCTTCCTACCGTGATCAGTCGACCCTTCAATGCCAAAACATCTACATTGCCTTCTAGTAAAGTCGATCCCACTTGGTCAATGATGAGATCAACCCCTAGGCCTTGGGTGAGGGTTTTGACTTGCTCGCTCCAGTCTGCATCATTGGTATTGATCACATGATCAGCTCCGAGAGCCTTTAAGCTTGATGCTTTATGGGGGCTGCGAGTGGTTGTAATCACCATCTTGGCACCCAAATATTTGGCCATTTGGATGGCCGTGACGCCCACACCCGATGAGCCAGCGGTCACCATCACGGTCTCGCCTTTTTGCAAGGAGCCGCTGAGCAATGCATCATGAGCCGTAATGAATACATTGGGCACGCAACCGGCTTCAAGCCAAGACAAGTTGGCTGGCTTTTTAATCAAAGAGCCCACACTTACCTTCGCGAATTGAGCAAAACCTCCTCCTGCTCGTGCCATGACTTCGTCCCCCACATGCCACCCAACAACCCCTTCGCCCAAAAAATCAATGGTCCCAGAGAATTCAATGCCAGTGGCCAGCGGTTTAGCGTCTGGGTTTTTGAGCTTCAAAACTCCTTGAGCTTCACCCCGGTTGACGGAGCTAGCATGAACTTTCACCAACACCTCTCCCGCACGAGGCGTCGGCTTCATTTGTTCCACCTGACGATAAACGCCTCCCTCAGGGCTTGGGAACACCATCATTTGAAACATCTTTTGTGAACTCATAAAAATCCTCTTATAAAAAAGTACTTATCCTTTGCCCACTCTTACGTGGCGATATACCGCTATTGTAGAAACAAGAATCAATCTCCCAAACCTGACTAACCCTTGCGTAAAAGAGGCATTGGGTTGCACAATAGGACCTAAGGGGTTTCAATCAGCAAGCACTCAAGCAAGTCAAGCCAAAGCACGTCAAATGAATTCAATTCAGCGAGACCCGCCCTTTTGGGTATAGCACTTGAATTTTTTCACCCCCCTACAAAGGACACCTTATGATTCACAAAGACAAAATGACTGCGCAAGTTGATGGTGATTTTGTCGTATTTTTGATTGGCATGCGCTTTAACGAGCCGTGGAAAATTCACCAGTGGCTCCCCGTCGTACGCGGCATGGGCAAAATGCTCACCGAGTTATATAGCCAACCCGATCTGGGTCTAATGCACCACGAGATGTGGTTTGCCAGAACCATCATTCAAGTTCAGTACTGGCGATCCATGGATAAACTGATCGAATACGCCAAAAATAAGGACGCCGAACATCTTCCCGCCTGGAAAAATTTCAATCGTCACATCAGCAAAAACGCAAGCGTCGGAATCTGGCATGAAACCTATGCTGCACACCCGGGAAGCTATGAGAATATTTATCAAAACATGCCTGCCTTTGGTTTGGGGCGTGTTGGTGAGCTAAGCGTTGCACACGGCAAAAAAGACTCCGCACGGGGCCGACTTGAAAACAACTGAATCCAAAAAAGTCCCTGTCCTTTAAATAAAACACCAAAGAACAGAAAGTCCTTCATGAGCGATAACGACCAAGATTTAATCAGACTCACAGCACTTGATGAATTGGCCAAAGGCAATGTCAACCCCACGCTTTGGGCCAAAGCAAAGGAGCTGGCCAAAGGTCAGGCAGACATGATCGAAAAACATTACATTTCTCTCAGAATGATGGCCATGCAAGATACCATCAAGACCCATGTGCGAAATCAAGTGAAGGCTGAGATTGCAAAAAGCTTGGCTCGTGCACCTGATTTTTTGAACGCCAAAGATCTCCTTAAAAGGAAGTCATCAAGTTAAAGTTTTTGTGGATTTGATGGGGGTTGCTTTGACTTTTTCAATACGACGCCCTTCAAGCGTTTGAACTCTGAAGATCCAGCCCTCGCATTGGACACTGTCTCCCACACCGCAAACCCGTCCGCTGAGCGTAAAAATCAGCCCTCCCAGCGTGTTGTAGTGCCCCTTGTCTTCAAAAGGCAATGGGTTTTCAATAGCCAGTATTGTTTTGAGCTCCTGAATAGGCATCAAACCTTCCAAGATCATGGAGCCATCACTTGAGATCTGCTCCTTGTCATGGGTAGGCTTGGCAGCAAGTGCCCACTCTCCCGTGATCGCTTCCAGCAAATCACGCGGCGTTAAAAGGCCCTGGACATCCCCATACTCGTCCACCACCAAGACCATGCGCGCGGCTGTTGTCAAATAGTCATGCGTAAGATTTTCTGGGCGACGAAATTGTTCCAACAAATCCAAACCCGTGAGGGTCTCCGGAACAAAGGAAGCCGGTGTGGCCAACTGTGCCATGGTGATGTGTGAATGCGAAGCATCCACCTTGTCAATCAACTGACCCAAGCTCACAATCCCAATCACGTGGCTCAAATCTCCACGGCATACAGGATACCAAGAGTGATAGGTCTCACCCATGATCTTTTCATGCGCCTCTTGGGGTGAGCTGTCTGCACTGAGCCAGACAATTTCACTTCGAGGCACCATCATCGAGGTCAAAGGTCGATCATCCAAGTGAAAGACGTTCTTGACCATCTGGTGCTCTTGAGCTTCAATCAATCCTGCGTCCACACCTTCCGATAAACTGGCACTGATCTCTTCTTGAGTGACCATGCGTTTGGCTTGTGCATCGATGCGCAAAAACCTCAGCAGTACCATGGTGCACCATGACAAAAACCACACCAGTGGCTTGGCAACTTTGGCCAAGGCGAGCATGGTGGGTGCGCACCAGCGCGCCACTTGTTCGGGGTAGAGTTGTCCGATTCGTTTGGGTACCAACTCACCAAAGACCAAGGTGAAACACGTGATTAAGGCCACCACCACTGCGGTAGCCACTA
This sequence comes from Limnohabitans sp., assembly GCA_036821105.1. Classification (GTDB taxonomy): domain Bacteria; phylum Pseudomonadota; class Gammaproteobacteria; order Burkholderiales; family Burkholderiaceae_C; genus Limnohabitans. The sequence continues at coordinate 24,708 of DAISKH010000006.1, read as the reverse complement.
TGTGTGAAAAGTCTCCCGACAGGCCCAAACGCTCAAAATAAACGGTGAGTGATTGACTATATGCTGCATCCCCCAAGATGCCATTTAAAATGCCAATACTGGTGATGCCAATTTGAACGGTGGATAAGAATTGGGTGGGTTGGTCCATGAGCGCCATTGCAGCTCTTGCGTTGGCGTCTCCCGCGTCCACCCAGACTTGAAGACGCGTTTTTCGACTCGACGCCAAGGCCATTTCTGACATGGCAAACACGCCATTGATGAAAGTCAGTAAGATGATGACAAATAGATTCAAAACTCTTGCTCTCTTAAAATACGGTCGCCCACTCAATCATTGTCTCTCGAATTCAACCCCATGTCACTCTACCTCATTGGAGACGTTCAAGGCTGCAATAAAAGTCTTGGACAATTGCTCGAGCTGATCGATTTTTCCCCCAGCAAAGACACCGCCTATTTCTTGGGCGATCTGATCAACCGTGGCCCCGACAACGTGGGGGTGATTCGCCGATTGATGCACATGGGCTCGAGCGCACAGTGTATCTTGGGCAACCACGATTTGCATTATTTGGCCGTAGAACAAGACATTCGCTCGGTGAAACGGGGCGACACAGTTCAAGACTTGTTGCACGCCAGTGACAGACAAGAGCTCACCCATTGGATTCGACACCAAGCCATGGCGCTAGAGGTCTCCAATTACTTGCTCGTGCACGCAGGGGTCCTGCCCAGTTGGAGCTCAGAGCAAACACTGGCACTTGCTCACGAAGTCGAGAACGCCTTGCGAGGCCCGCATTACACAGAATTTTTACTTGAAATGTACGGCAATGAACCCAACACTTGGTCAGAGGACCTCAAGGGCTATGAACGCCTCAGGGTCATTGTGAATGTTCTCACGCGCATGCGCTTTTGCACGCCCTCAGGTGAGTTGGACTTTATGGCCAAATCGGGGCTTGAAAATGCTCCAGCGGGTTTCATGCCCTGGTTTGATGTCCCAGCACGCGCGAGTGCAGACACCCATATTGCATTCGGTCATTGGTCTACAGCCGGTGGCATTGAAAGAAATGGTGTGGTCTGCGTGGATACAGGTTGTGTTTGGGGGCGCGAGTTAAGCGCCTTTCAAATTCCCAGTCAGCCTTTGGGTGAGGGGTTGGCCTTGTGGCCAGAGAAGTCCTCACAACCCACTGAACACTTGAGCGGCCTTTGGTTCAAGCAAGCCTCGCTTGAACCACACATTGAGTTCTAAGCTTCTTCAGATTTGAAGAGTGCAGCAACTTTGCGTTTCGGCTTGATGTTGGCTGAAATAGAGCGAGCGGTTGGCTTTTCAGCCACCTCCCAACTCGGTGCTTGTCCAGCGCTTGCCGATGGCTCGTAGGGTTTGTCAAAAAAAGGATCCTTGGGAGCCGAATTGGATCTGGAAGAGTAACGACTCGCACCCCAAGAAGAAGGTGTATGGCCCTGGTCTTTGGAGCCTGAGCCTCTAGGCTCATCGTCTCGGTATCCCCGTCCTTCCCGAGAAGAGCGGGTATCTCGGGACTCAGAGTTTTCACGCGCCTCGCGATGATCTCGCCTTGCGCCGCGAGATGCGTCACGTCGGAACTCGTCATCCAACTCCATGGGGAGGATTTCAATTTTCTTTTTGAGAATTTTCTCTATATCTGTGACTAAGCGCTGATCGCTGGCAGAGACAAAACTGACTGCCAAGCCTGAGGCACCGGCACGGCCTGTACGACCAATGCGGTGCACGTAATCTTCAGCGTTAAAGGGTAAGTCAAAATTAAAAACAGCGGGCACGTCTTTGATATCCAATCCGCGAGCCGCAACATCGGTACAGATCAACAAATCAACCTCACCGCCCTTAAAAGCTTCCAAAGCTTTCAAGCGCTCATCTTGGCTCTTGTCGCCATGCAAAGCAGTTGTTTTGAGCCCGTCTTGGTCCAATGAACGAGCAAGCCTTGCACAACCGAGCTTACTGTTGACAAATACAAAGGCTTGTCCAATTTTATTTTGTTTGAGAATCGACTTGAGGGCTCGGCGCTTATCCTCATCTCCCACGCTAAAGAACTGCTGAATGACTGTGGAGGCAGTTTCATTGGGCCTGGCCACCTCGATGGTGACAGGATCTTGCAAATAGCTGCCCGCCAAACGTTTGATCTCAGTGGAGAACGTCGCAGAAAAGAGTAGGGTTGTTCTTTGCTTGGGCAAGAAACTCAAAATTCTTTGTAAATCCGGCAAAAAACCGATATCTAGCATTCGGTCGGCCTCATCGAGGACGACATACTCGACCTGATTGAGTACCACATTTTTAGCCTCAATGTGGTCAAGCAGTCGACCAGGGGTCGCGACCAAGACTTCAACGCCTTTTTTAAGCTCAATGGTTTGTGGCTTCATGTCCATGCCACCAAACACCACCGCACTTCGCAGTTGCGTGTATTGAGCATAGAGCTTGACTTGTTGGGCGACTTGATCGGCCAACTCTCGGGTGGGGAGCAGTACCAGTGCCCGAACAGGGTGTCTGGCCGGGGAGGTAGAGCTGTTCTCGTGCTTTAAAAGGCGTTGGAGCAACGGCAAAGAGAATGCCGCGGTTTTGCCAGTGCCCGTTTGAGCTGCCCCCATCACATCTCGACCGCTCAACACCACAGGAATGGCCTGGGCTTGAATGGGGGTCATGGATTCGTAGCCCATTTCGGCCACGGCTCGTGCTAGCTCAGGGGCTAGCTGCAAATTTGAAAATGAACTCATGTAATTCGACTATTGTCGCACCGAACAGGGGCAAGACCAAAAAAACTTCATGTTTTAGGCAACGTCACACCGCTTTGGCCCTGGTATTTACCGCCTCGATCTTTATAGCTGGTCTCACAGACCTCGTCACTCTCAAAGAACAGCACCTGGGCACAGCCCTCCCCTGCGTAAATTTTGGCAGGCAAGGGTGTGGTGTTGCTGAACTCCAATGTGACGTAGCCCTCCCACTCGGGCTCAAATGGGGTGACGTTAACGATGATGCCACAACGCGCGTAGGTGCTCTTACCTAAACAAATGGTGAGCACATTTCGAGGAATGCGGAAATACTCCACGGTTCTAGCCAACGCAAAACTATTGGGAGGAATGACGCATACATCGGCTTCGATGTCGACAAAACTGCGCTCATCAAAGTTCTTTGGATCCACCACCGTGCTGTAAATATTGGTAAAAACCTTGAATTCAGGGGCACAACGGATATCGTAGCCATAGCTACTGGTGCCGTAACTGACGATTTTTTTACCCTCTTGAGTTCGAACTTGACCGGGCTCAAAAGGCTCGATCATGCCGTGCTCTTGGGCCATTCGGCGTATCCATTTGTCTGATTTAATGCTCATCTTGCCATTTTAAACCATCCAACCCCATTCCCTGGGCTCCACTCGGATCAAAGGCTCATAGGCTCATAGACTCAAGACCTCCCCGGGGGGAAGAGGCCATTAGAAAACATTTAGACAAAGCCCGTAACTTGAGGGAAAATACGGATAATAGGTAACTTAATGCACCATCGTTTACGCTTTGGCTGCAAGTTCTCTCTCACCCACACCCTGCTCGCTTACGGTTTGACCATGAGTCGAACGACTGTTTTCGTGTGTTTTTTTGGATATTCAAGCCCAATGACGATCACTCTCCGATGGCTCTCCCGAGCGAAAAAAGCCAAGCCCATGACCTGCAAGCCCGTCAAATCGTCCACGAACCAGGTGCTTTTAGGTCTCACTCCCCCGAATTCACTCCAAACAGCCTGTGCAATTGGGGTCTGTGCATTGATGAGTTCCTGCGCGACTGGGGTCAACTTGGCCCAAGAAGTGAATTCAGAGAGCGCCAAGCCAAAAGCTTTTTTAGAACACACCCTGGCCAAGGACAGCAACCCTGCGACGGCTTACACACCCACCGCTTTGCCGTCTAAAACGCAGAACAGTCCCTCATTTGCAGGAGAATCCCAAAGCTTTGAATGGGGTCAAGACATTCCTGAAGGCTGGTGGGAAATGTTTGGCTCACCGCAATTAAACACATTGGTCAGGCTCGCTTTGGAGAAAAACCCCAATCTTGCCGCCGCCAACTCTGCCCTTGGACAAGCACGTGCCAATTATTTGGCCACCTATGGCTCTTTGGCGCTCCCCAACGTGAACACCCAACTCTCCACGGCGCGTGAACGAGCCTCTCAAGCCACCACCAACGTGCCTGGGGGCTCGCTCTTTAATCTCTACAACGCCTCCATCAATGTGAGCTACACCGTGGATCTCTTTGGCGCCAATAAGGCGGCCATCGAAGGCCAAAAAGCAATCATTGATCTACAAGCCTATCAATGGCGCGCAGCTCAGTTGAGCGTGATGGGTAACATTTTGACGGCTGCAATTAAAGAGTCCTCCCTGAAGGCCCAGATAGAGGAGACCCAAGAGATTTTGCGCTTACAAGAAAAGCAACTCGAGATCATGCGCAGTCAACAACATCTTGGGGCCATCGGGCTTGGCCCCATCTTGGCACAAGAAGGCCTCATCGCCCAAACCCGTGCCAGCTTGCCAGCGCTGGAGAAATCTTGGGAGTTGGTCAAAAGCCAAATTGCGGTCCTCTCAGGTGCGATGCCCAACGAAAAACAATACCCAAGTATTCGAATCTCGGACCTGCATTTGCCCACCAAACTCCCCACGAGTCTTCCCAGTCAGCTCATTGCACACCGCCCAGACATTTTGGCCAGCCAAGCTAGCCTGAACCAAGCGGTGGCGTCTCTGGGTCTGGCCAAAGCCAACTTGTACCCGCAAATTAATTTGACCAGCAACATCGGCTCTACGGCCACCCAAACCAACAACCTCTTTAGCACGCCATGGAGCTTTTGGACCCTGGGTGCTGGTTTAACCGCACCCATTTTCAATGGAGGTGCCCTCAACGCCAGAGTTGACGCCGCCAAAGCTGGCTACGAAGGCGCTTACTATCAATACAAATCAACTGTTTTGAACGCCTTTGAAAACGTGAGTGACGCCTTGAATGCCGTTAATTTTGACAGTCAAAGCCTTCAACTGTCTGCACAGTCCGAGCAAATCGCTCAAAAGAGCCTTGAATTGTCACAAAGCCAATACAAATTGGGGGCGATCAATTACATGACGCTTCTTGACGCGCAAAGGAGCTATGCACAAGCGAGGTTGAACCTCATCTCGGCTCAGGCCAACCGCTTTGCAGACACCGTGGCGTTGATCCAAGCCATGGGAGGTGCCTCTTGGGACCCTCAAAAAGCAGCAGTCACCCCAATGAATGAGACAAAAGTTTCAAGCCGACCCTGATGACCTTCACACCAATGTTTCAAGGTTTAAATGCCAAATTTGGCAACTAAATTTTTTTCCAAGTTCAGTTTTCCTTTTTTAAATCACTTTTCCTTCAAGAGAGAATTCAAATGACCAAACGCATGCTGATCATGCTCGGATGTATTGTGGTTTTGGTGGCCGGTTTGGCTTTTGGCTTTTATTTGCACATCCAAAAACTCATTGCCAGCGCACCCAAACCTGGACCTCAAACGGTCACCTCGATGATTGTCAAGCCCATGGAGTGGAAACCGCAGTTGACTGCAGTTGCCACCATGAGCCCAGTCAAAGGAGTCGATTTGAGTAGCGAAGTCTCCGGTCTTGTTGTGAATGTGTTATTCCATTCAGGCCAAACGGTCAAGGCTGGCGAGCCATTGATTCAGCTCAATGCAGACGCTGAGATGGCCCAGTTCAAGGCCGCAGAAGCGAGCGCCGAGTTGGCCGAGATTGTTTACCAGCGCGATAAGGCTCAATTTCAAGTCCAGGCCATCAGCCAAGCCCAGCTTGATGCCGATGCAGCTGACCTGAAACTTAAAAAAGCACAGGCCATGCTCCAAAAGGCGACTTTGGAGAAAAAAACCATCAAAGCACCCTTTGCAGGCAAACTGGGGATCACCTCCATTGTTCCTGGCCAATTTTTGAACCCTGGCGACAAAGTCGTCACCCTTCAATCCTTGAACCCCATCTATGCTGACTTCTTTCAACCGCAGCAAAAAATCTCAATGCTAAAAACGGGTCAGTCTGTGAGCTTAAAGTTAGACGCTTACCCAGGTCAGGTCTTCAATGGCCGCATCACCACTTTGAACCCCAAGGTTGATTCAGCCTCTCGCAACTTGCAAATTCAGTCCACCTTTGACAACTCCAAACTCCAGCTCTTGCCTGGCATGTTTGCCAACGTGAGCGTCGACCTCGGTCAAGCCCAGAAGTTGCTCACACTGCCCCAAACAGCGGTCACCTATAACCCCTACGGCTCGACTGTATTCATCGTCAAAGACGCTGATAAGGAAAATGCTGACGGTAAAAAACCCAAAGTTGCACAGCAAGTGTTTGTCGTGACGGGTGAGACCCGCGGGGACCAAATCACGATCTTAAAAGGTCTCAAAGAAGGCCAAGAAGTGGTCACCAGCGGTCAACTGAAATTGAAAAACGGCACTCCAGTGCTGATTGACAACAGCGTCCTGCCCGGCAATGACCCCAGCCCCACGCCACAGGAGCCTTGAGTCCAATGAACTTTACTGACATTTTCATCCGACGCCCTGTTTTGGCATCAGTGGTGAGTTTATTCATCGTGGTCTTGGGACTGCGGTCTTTGTTCACATTGCCTGTTAACCAATACCCACGCACTCAAAACGCGGTGGTCACTGTCTCCACGACCTATTTTGGCGCTGACTCGCAGACCGTGGCTGGCTTCATCACCCAACCCCTTGAGTCCGCCATTGCACAAGCACAGGGGATTGACTACATCTCTTCGACCAGCACCAATGGCTTGTCTACGATCACGGCAACCTTGAGGCTTAACTACGATGCCAATCGCGCATTGACAGAGATCAACACCCAGGTCGCCTCGGTCAAGAATCAACTCCCACCTCAGTCACAACAACCTGTGCTTTCGGTGCAAGTTGGTCAAACCATCGATGCGATGTATCTTGGCTTTTATAGCAACGACATTCCAACCAACAACGTCACTGACTATTTGATTCGTGTGGTCAAACCCAAACTCGATTCAATCGAAGGCGTTCAGGTGGCAGAGATTTTAGGTGGACGTATTTTTGCGTTGCGAGCTTGGCTCGATGCAGACAAGATGACCGCCTTTAATATCACTGCCAGTGATGTGAGCAATGCGCTCGCGGCAAACAATTTCTTAGCCACAGTCGGGGTCTCCAAAGGCTCCATGGTCACCGTGCCATTGACTGCTGGCACAGACTTGCACTCCGTTGATGAATTCAAACAATTGACCATCAAATCGGTCAATGGTGCGATTGTGCGTCTCCAAGACGTTGCCACCGTGAGTCTGGGCTCAGAGAACTATGACTTCAATGTGGCCTTCAGTGGCGAGAGATCCGTGTTTGTGGGGATCAAAGTGGCACCTGATGCCAATGTTCTTGATGTGGCCAAGCGAGTCAGAAAAGTAACGCCTGAGATCCAACAGCAACTGCCCTCAGGTGTGACAGGCGAAATTGTCTATGACTCGACCAAGTTCATCAATACATCCATCTACGAAGTGCTCAAAACCTTGGCCGAAGCCTTGTTGATTGTGACTTTGGTGATTTTCATCTTCTTAGGTAACTTCAAAGCCGTGTTGATCCCCATCATTGCGATGCCTTTGTCACTGGTGGGTACCTTTTTCATCATGCTCGCTTTGGGCTACTCCATCAATTTACTCACTCTCTTGGCACTCGTCTTGGCGATTGGTTTGGTGGTGGATGACGCCATTATTGTGGTGGAGAATTTCGATCGCCACATGAAAGACGACAACATGAGTGCCTTTGATGCTGCACTCAAAGCCGCCCGAGAATTGGGCAGTCCCATTTTGGCGATGACGGTGGTGTTGATTGCCGTGTACGTCCCGATTGGATTTCAAGGCGGTCTTACAGGCGCCTTGTTCACTGAGTTCGCCTTCACCTTGGCAGCCTCCGTGGCCGTATCTGGAATAGTTGCGCTGACCTTGTCTCCCATGATGTGCTCACAATTCTTCAAAGGTCATGAGCACGACCCAACACCGCTAGTGGACGCGATTGACCGAGTCTTTGCCAAGGTTAGAAATGGCTATGAAAAACTCCTTCACAGCCTTTTAAATACCTGGCCAGTCCTTATTGTGATGGGGGCCATTATTTTTGTTCTGTTGGGCTTGATGTTCAAGATGTCTCAGTCCGAGCTCGCCCCCATGGAAGACCAAGGCATTGTGGTCTCACAGGTTGTGGGCCCCCCCACTGCCACTTCAGACCAGATGCAAACTTATGCCAATCAGGTCTACCAAGTTGCCAAGTCTGTGCCAGAGTACGATCAAATGTTCCAAATCACGGGTGTTCCCACAGTGAATGCGGGTATTGGCGGAGTCATCTTCAAGACTTGGGAGGAGCGTAGCCGAAGTGCGTTGCAGCTCCAAATGTATTTGCAGCAACAATGGAACAAAATTGCAGGCGCCAGAATTGCAGCCTTCCAATTCCCGCCCCTGCCTGGCTCCTCGGGTCTACCTGTTCAGTTTGTCATCTCCACCACTGAGCCGTTTCAGAACTTGAATCAAGTGGCACAAAAGGTTTTAGACAAGGCGCGTGCTGACGGCAAGTTCTATTTTGCTGACGTTGACCTCAAGATTGACAAACCCCAAGCCACCGTGGTGGTCGACCGAGACAAGATTGCCTCCTTGGGCTTGACAGAACAAGATGTCGGCAGCGCGCTTGGGGCAGCCTTGGGGGGTGGCTACGTGAACTACTTCTCAATTTCAGGGCGCTCCTACAAGGTCATTCCTCAAGTACTCCAAGTCAACCGATTGAACCCCGACGATTTGCTCAACTTCAACATCAAATTGCCCAGCGGCAACTTGGTCAAAGCGAGCACCGTTGCGAGTCTAAAGTACGACATTGTTCCTGAATCGATCAGTCGCTTCCAGCAGCTCAATTCAGCCACCATCTCAGGTGTGACCGGGTCATCGCAAGGTGAGATTTTGGAGTACCTCAGAGGTATCACCAAAGAGGTCGCCCCTCCTGGCTACAACATTGACTACGCAGGACAATCACGTCAATACGTCAAAGAGTCTGGTGGTTTCTTACTAACGATGATGTTCTCCATCATCATCGTATTCTTGGCACTGGCGGCTCAGTTCGAGAGCTTTAAAGATCCAATGGTCATCTTGGTCTCTGTACCCATGGCCTTATTTGGAGCGATGATTTTTATCTTTTTAGGTGCCTCCACCGTCAACATCTATACTGAAGTGGGTTTGGTCACTTTGATGGGACTCATCAGTAAACACGGTATCTTGATCGTTGAAGTGGCCAAGCAGTTGCAACGCTCAGGCAAATCCAAACGAGAGGCCATTGAGAGTGCCTCTTCGATTCGTTTGCGCCCCATTTTGATGACCACAGCCGCCATGGTGTTTGGAGTCGTGCCTTTGGTAGTGGCATCGGGTGCTGGCGCTGCAGGCCGACAAGCCATGGGAATTGTGATTTTCTCAGGCCTGTCGATTGGCACCCTCTTTACCCTATTTGTGGTGCCAGCCATGTACATGTTCATTGGCTCCGATCGCGCCCAAGCTGAAAAGTAAACCGCACCTCACGTTTGGCTCCATCTAATGGGAGACACCAAGTCATGCACACTGCATGACTTGGTGTCAGAACCATTCCCTAGGGTTCGAGTGAGGGGAGTTCGCTAGCTCACATTAGTTTGGAGGATTGGCCAGAGTTCTGGCCAAACTTAAAGGATTGAGCACCACATGATCAGAATCCTCATCGTAGTTTTTTTCTTGCTCTTGGCAATCTCTCTAGGCTACGAGTACTTTCACCAAGATCGATATGCCTGCCAAGGCACACGCGCAACGGAGTTCGCCTCACCTCAAGAAAACACCGAATTCACTGAGCATTTACTGATCAATGCTGCTTCACAAAACGAAACTTACGATGTCTCGGCGATCAAAAAAACGCACGCTATCAAATTTGAATTCAGTCAGAATTTCAAACATCAGTACGAAATCTCCAACTCCACTCGTCTAGAGCATTTTGTCAATTCCGATATCAAGCTGAAATCAGACAATCCATCAAAAAGCATCTACGACTTAGATCGACTTGGCAAAGTGCAAAGCACTGGACAAATTGATAAGACCAAGATCAGCATCGTCTTTAATAAGATCAACCCACAAGTTGAGATGCATTACTTCTACACGGCACTGAACTTAAAAACCAATAAACCTGAAACGGTACAAAACGAAGACGTGTATGCGATTTGCAGCAAGATGTAGAAAGATACAAAAAAGTTGCCATCAATTTAAGCAACTTTTTTGAGTCTTTAATCAGCGTCAGTGAGCGGTGCCTCTGAGCCCCGAGCGTTTGATCATCGAGTCGAGCTGACCATTATTTTGGACAACGCTTACAAATTGATTGATCGACTCAATCAATTGACCTTGCCCCAAGGGGACTCCAAGAGAGACATACTCATACCCAAGCACATCTGGCAAAACTTTTGAGTCGGGTACCGAATCAGACAGATCAAACAAGATGGCTTTGTTGGTGGTGAAAACATCCAAGCCGCCGTTTTTCAATAAGTCAATTGCCTGTTGTGAGGAGGTTGTTCTAATAAGAATAGCCTTCTTGAGCTGCTCGGCCATCTCTAGCTCTGAGCTACTGCCCACACTGACCCCGACTCGAACGCCCACTTGATCGACATCGGCTTGTGAGTGAATTTTTGATTGAGGGGGGACCAAGAAACCTCTCTCAATTTTGAGCACTGGTTTGGAGAAAGCAATGACTTTGGCCCGGGCTGGAGAAGCGTTGGTAAACACCAAATCTACGGCCTGCTCTTTGATAGCATTGAAGACATCGGCATTTTTGGGATAAATCACAGGCACAAATTCACGTCCCCACTCTTTGGCCAGTGCACGACCCAACTCAAAACCAACGCCGGTGGTGTCCTCGGGTTTTGAGCCCACAATTGCCGAGGTTGGAGAGCCGACATACAACCCCACCTTCAAAGCATTTGAAGTCGAGGAAAGAGAGGTTGTTTGTCCGGTTGCAGCGCAGGCACAAATCAGGCACATCCCAAGCACCACGGAGATAGTCAAAATGCGGCGTTTGGTTCGATCAAAATAGTTCATCGTTTTACCCTTGAGTTTTTATTAATTAGTTTCTCAATTAACTTTTGAATCAGTTTTAAAGTATTGGCCTTGTCAGCCTCTTAGCAACATACTTGAAGACTTCAGTTTTGGTAATGTATGACCTTGGCACGATCAGCGCCACTCGTTGCCACACAGATGGGTGAACGATAAAGAGGTGCAAGGAAACCAGTCTGAGGCAAATCGGTGCGCAGTTTCTCAAACAATGGCTCAAGTCCCAAATCCAACCAGACCCCAAAACTTGCATCATGGTGAGCGGGTAGGAACAACTTAGGCTTGAAGAGATCAATGAGTGGGAAAGTTTCCTCCACTTGCCTGGGAGCTACTGCGTGAGGTTGATAGGCCACAATGGCCACATCGGCATTTTGATACGCCTGGGCCAAACGACGGTCTCCCTCTGTGATAGGGCCTGCGCTCGAGAACACCACCACCTTAAAGCCATTGTCCAAGGTGAGCCCCCAAGCCATGGTTCCTTGGTCAATGATGGCTGGGGCATTGCTGCCCTTATTCATCACAGACTGGGTAACTTTTGCCTCTTGCTCATCATCGGCTCGAACCTCGACTTTGTAGACCTGGGCATAGGCCTCAATTAAACCGGGCTGGATGGTACTGTGACGTGCAAGAGCCGCATCCACCGTCAGACCAGCCTCATTGATCCGTTGGCCATCTCTGACTGTGATTCCTTGATTAGCCGGCATTCCTAGTTTTTTTGCGGTCTCAATGGTCAAATCCGAACCCACAACCGGAGCCCCCGTTTGTCTGGAGACAATGCCCACATCAGAGATGTGATCAAAGTGGGCATGACCCACCAAAATCAAATCTGCATGCTTGACGTCTTTGGCCTCAAATCCCAAGGAGCGACTGCGTGCCTTGCGATCGAAGTAAGTGTCTAATAAATACACACGCCCCTTATAGGATATTTCATAGTTTGCGTTTCCTAGCCAACGAAACACAGCAACTTCACTGTCCTTCGGGGTCAATGGGCCTCCGATTGCAGCGGGAACAAGACTCTCACAAGCCTGGGGCAAAACGCTTGTGCCCACCAAGGGGGTTGGTGCATCATGGGTTGCACAGGCACCCAATAGCAAAACCATGAAGAAACTGGAGAGGAGGGAGGCAAGAGAGTTTGAGTTGGAGTTGGAGTTGGAGCGGAAGTGAGAATGGGAGTGAGAATGGGAGTAGGAGTGGGTGGACATGAAAAGTTAAACCTTAAATAAAAATCCAATCAACGCAGTCACTGCATACACTGCATTCACTGGATTCGCTGCATTCACTGCAGTACAACGCTCAATGGATCGTAAGAATAAAGCCAATCGGCTCTGGACTTGGTCAAGTTTTGTTCATGAAAAGCGTCACGCATCGCTTGAACATCTTCAATACGGTACAGACCACGACTTTGCGTTGAGCCGTTGACAATTCGAGCAGTTCGGTCAATTCGGTTACGTTGAAATAAATTCAAAGTGCTGGTGATATCGTCGCACTGCTCCATACACCTTGCCAGCACCGCCGCATCCTCAATCGCCATCACGGCACCCGATGCCATGTAGGGCAGTGTTGGATGGGCTGCATCACCCAACAGCGTGACTTTTCGGGTCGACCAGTTTGAGACGGGTGGGCGATTATTAAGCGCATACCGGTAACATGCATCTTTGTCCAAAGCGTCAATGACGGTTTGAATTGTAGGATGCCACCCTTGGAAATCATCCTTTAATTCCTGCCATGGTCTTTTTTGCGTCCAAGACTCGGTCTCGGGTTGATCGTGCTCCACTAGGCCTACGAAATTCATCAAAGCACCCGCTCGCAAATAATACATCACGGCGTGTTTTTTAGGGCCGCACCAAACGGTGGAGACAGTCTCCATGATGTCTGAGGGCAATTGGTGAACAGGGATGACTCCCCTCCAAGCAACATCCCCGGTATAACTCACAGGGGTTGAGCCCAACATCTGCGCACGAACAACGGACTTGATGCCATCAGCCCCGATCAGCACATCACCCTTGATAGCCAATCCATTTTCTAGCCTTAATATGACCCCGTCTGCACTCTCCTCGTAAGAATGAGCCTTGGCATTCAAAGTGATGCAATTCGGATCAAGCTCATAGACCTTTTTAGCCAAGATGTCATGAATATCTGCACGGTGCAGATGAAAGTACGGGGCGCCAAATGATCTTTCATGTTCGTCTCCCAAGGGAATGCGGTGCATGAGCTCTGCTGTATCAAAGCGCCGATACTCAAAGGCTTGGGGTCTTACTGCAACAGTCTCAAGCGCCTCCTTCAAGCCCAAATCATAGAGAACTTTCACGGCATTGGCGCTCGTTTGAATCCCTGCTCCCACCTCTGCCAATACGGAGGCTTGTTCGTAAATACGAACATGAAAGCCTTTTTTAATCAAACACGCCGCAGTGGTCAATCCTCCCAGGCCAGCGCCTACGATGATGACTTTGGTATTTTTTTGCATTTCATTCTCTCTATCCCACTATCAGCTGATTCTAGAGGAACAGAACTTTTACGCTATCAGTGGAACTACCCTGAGAAGGGCTGACTCACAAAGAGTACCTCCTATGTTTGGAGGTCAAAAGATGAATGCAAAGTTAGTCAAATTTCAAATTTGCCATCTTGGCAAGCTCTGCACCCAATTTGCGTTTTTTCTCCAACTGCACCAGCAAGTCCTCTGGTGTGCCGCCAGCAGGAGTGACCGCCAAAGAGGCCAAAACTCGGTCCCCAAAGGATTTATCGGCCAGGAGTCGATTCACCTCCACATTCCAGCGACGAACAATATCGGGGGACACACCCTTTGGAAAAACAAGGGCCAACCAATTCCTAAAATCCAACTCAAAGCCTTGCTCCGCAAAGCTTGGCGTATCTCCAGCAAATTGAGAGCGCTGTTTGCCCGACACAATGGCGATCAAACGCATCTTCCCCTCCTTCACCATGGGGGCAACAGTGGCTGTCGAGAGATTGGTCACCTCGACCTCACCGATGGTCAAGGCCCTGGCCAATTCTGCCGGTCCTTTGTACAAAATATGATTGAATGAGACGCCCGTCTTCGCTTGTATCCACTCCAGATACAAATGCATGGTCGAGCCTCTCCCCCCCGAGCCCCAGGTCACCTGCCCGGGCCTAGACTTTGCATAATCTATCAATTCCTTCATGGTTTTAACCGGGGCGTTGGCATTGACAACGATCGATTGCTCCATATCACCAATGTGGATGACGGGGGTCAAATCCAAAGGGTCGTAGGGTAATTTGCCGTAGGCAAAGGGGTTGATGGTCAAGATATTGCCATCTGGTAGGCACAATGTGTATCCATCGGCCAACGCCTTAGAACAAGCATCCATCCCAATGGTGCCATTGGCTCCAATTTTGTTTTCTACAACGATGGGCTGCCCCATCACACCATTCAAAGAATAAGAAAAGGCTCTGGCCATGACGTCTAAGGTTGAGCCTGGAGGCAGAGGAACAATCAATCGAATGGGATGATTGGGGTAGGCCAATCCTTGTGAATAGGCACCAAGACACCACCACAATGAACAAACGACCATAAACTTAAACAGTGCAACCCTTGCCCTCATACCATTCTCCTGTTGTATTGACTCTCAACTCAAAGTCTTTAAAACACAATAACCTGAAGTCATCAAAAAAAATGTTTTATAAGTTCATGACTCACTAAAGAAAGTGAGCGCACTTATTTTTGGTTTTTTAAAACATCGTAATTTTTTTGATTAATAGCAGCAAAATACTCTCCCGCTGTGATGGGTGGATAAAGCGCAGGGCGCTCCTCACTCTCACAGCCAGGCAGACACTTCAAAAGCACATCCGAACGGGGAGCCGTAAAAAATGGAATCGAGTGACGAGTTTCACCCGTTTTATTGATCACACGGTGTGGGGCCGATCGAAATCGATCGTTGGTCCAACGGCTACACAAATCCGCATTGTTGATCAGTAAATGTCCCTCCAATGCAGGAACCTCAACCCAGCGCCCATCTCGGGTGAGAACCTCCAGGCCAGGCACAGTCCCTTGAGCGAGGATGGTGAGGTAACCATAATCTGTGTGAGGTCCAATACCAAACTGTCCCACAACATCGGGGTTAAAGGGCGGGTAGTGCAACAAACGCAAGTTGTAAACAGGAGGATCAAAGGCCGCATGTGTTGGCAAATAGTCTTCACCCAGCCCCAATGCCACCGACTGTAATCTAAGAATATGGAAGACGAGTCTTTGCATCGCTGAGTAGTACTCCAACATGGTGGTTTTGAAGTCAGGCAATCCAGCGATCCATTTGTTGTCAAACACCCAAGGCCGGCCACTCAAGCGGTCAGGATGATCAGGGGCAAATTCTTGGCGAATGTAGTACGAGGAGCTGGTATCGGGGTGCTCGCTCTTACCGTAAATGGAGGTGCGCTGAGTCTGGCCACCGGATGGTAGATACCCAACTACTCGGTCGGTCACTTTCACCGACATTTTTTGATCTAATGGCAATTCATGAAACCGAGCTGTTTGCTCAAACATGCGGCGAATGAGACGATCCTCTACACCGTGGTGCTTCAAGAAATAAAAACCCAGACCTTCGCTCGCTTGAGCCACTGCATTTGCGGTTTCCTCCAAAGCGTGTGGCTCACCCTCCACATAGGCTTGCAAATCAATGACGGGAATTTCTAATCCCTGATCCACTTGAACGATGGATGGACGATGCATGGAATTGACTCCGTGAAAAGGTGCCCTCAATTTAGTCAATGACAGGCCCATTGGCCATGGGGACATACCCCAAAGCCGAGTCCAAGGCGAGAACCCATTCAAATTAAATTCAGAGCCCTTACGACCCTCTTCAAGCCCTCACTCTGTAAGCTCTAAGGTTTAGCGCTAAGATCTAAAGCAGCATCCTATAATCGAGCCGAGTCTGTTTGAGCGATGCCTTGGGCTTGCTTGATCTGATAATTTATCCATACCAAGTATTGCAACTGAAAGCGTCACATCATGAATTCAAGGCCTTTGATAAAGCACATCGCACTGCTGAGCTTTTCTGTTTTGACTTGGTGCTCACTTTCTGTAGCTCAAACTGGCCTTTATCCAACCAAGCCCATCAAGGTGATTGTCCCAACGGCAAGTGGCGGTCCTTCCGACACTTGTATTCGTGCAGTCTCCCAAGCCATGCAAGCGATACTCGGACAATCCTTGGTGATTGAAAATGTGACCGGTGCCACAGGCAATATCGGCATCACCCGAGTGATGACTTCCAATGCAGATGGATACACCTTACTTGTACCGAGTGCAGCCAATACATCAAGCTTTGTCACTCGCCCGCAAACATCACCAGACTTGGAGGCCAATTTCAAGCCGATTGGAAAAATTTGTAACGCCACACAAACTCTCGTGGTCGCACCCAATTTGGGCATTAAAACAGCTGAAGAATTTATCCGTTATGCAAAATCGAATCCCGGAAAACTCTCCTACGGAAGTATCGGTTTTGGCTCAAGTCAGCAATTGGTGGCAGAAATGTTCGCCTCTGCAGCCGGGATCGAAATGCAGCACATTCCGTTCAGAGGCGAGTCGGCCGCTGCAGTTGAGATTTCCGCTGGACGCGT
Organism: Limnohabitans sp.; assembly: GCA_036821105.1. Classification (GTDB taxonomy): domain Bacteria; phylum Pseudomonadota; class Gammaproteobacteria; order Burkholderiales; family Burkholderiaceae_C; genus Limnohabitans. The sequence continues at coordinate 8,007 of DAISKH010000006.1, read as the reverse complement.
GCAATTGATGTTCATGGCTGGAGCCAAGCCTTTCATGGACAGCCACTTAGTAATCGGATTGGCCACGACCAACAAAGACACATGGCCCGCCATGGCCAATTTACCCTCGCTGAACAAAACAGTTCTTCCTGGATTTACTTACAACGGATGGAATGGACTCATGGCACCAGCGGGAACACCCGACTCTGTGATTCATGCATTGAGCAAAGCGCTCAGCGAGTCTTTGAAGGACGAGAAAGTGCGCTCAATCATCGCCAATATGGGTAACATGCCTGGTGCCGGCACACCCGAAGAACTGGGTGAACAGATTCACTCGGATGTCAGCATGTTTAAGAAAATCATCAAAGAGCGGCATCTCGAGTTTCCAGATTGATGACGCAACCCCTGGCCTTAGCTCGAGGTTGACTTGGTCAAACTCAAGACCTGACCAAGGCCAATAGCGTTCCAGCGTATTCAGACGCCATGTCGGGCGTCAAGTGAGTGGCTTTTTCCTGATACAACTTGATGGTCTCCAGCACAAGCCTGGGTCTCTCAGACATGGCTTTGGCAAAGGCGTGTGCATCATGGTGAAAATTCTTTTCATCGATGATCTTGCTAGATAAGCCCAAATGGACAGCATCTGCAGCACCAACACTTTCAGCGGAGTAAATTAAAAACGATAAAGCCTTACTGGGAATTTTACCCAGTGCGGCGCACATCGCCATGGTGGGTGGAATATTGTGCTCAATCTCTGGAAAGGAAAAACGGGCCTTGGATGAGGAAAGCGTGATATCGCAAGCAACGGCCAATGCAGCTCCAAAGCCCACCGCATCGCCATGAACCATGGCAATCACAGGTACAGGGACTTGTGCAATGGCTTTGTAGACATCAAGAACGGCTCCCATCATTTTCACGCGAATATCGTAGGCCGTCATCCCCGCTCGGGACTCACCTTTTCCGTCTCGGCCACCACAAAACAAATCGCCCCGAGACTCAATGACCACAACATTAACAGAAGGGTCTGAGCCCAATTGGCCCAATAACTGCGCTAAACGGGTCATCATTGCGCGGGTCAATATGTTGCCCTCCTGGGCTCGGTTCAAATCGATGCTGGCCACGGCACCTTCGCGCTTCACCACAAAATCAAATTCGCTCATCATGGGTCCTTCTTGATTTAAAAAATTCAAACTCAGTCTTTGTATTGCAGTCTGCACACGGTAGAGACCTTGGGCTCAATCAAATGGCGGTCTCTCCTAACGCATGCTCTCCCAAGAGCTCAACAATGTCTTGGGGAGAAATGGGGGTGTGAGAGATTCGGACCTCGAACGAGCTCAAAGCGTCTTCCACAGCACTGATGATCGCAGCAATGGCAGGAATCGTTCCGCCCTCGCCTGCACCCTTCACGCCCAAGGGGTTCAGTGGTGATGGAGTCTCAAGGTGAACCATATCCACTTTGGGCATATTGGTTGATAAGGGCAATAAGTATTCACCAAAGTTGGTTGAGACTGGCTGGGCTTGATCATCAAACACCATTTGCTCTAAGAGTGCATTGCCAATCCCATGGGCTATTCCCCCAATAATTTGACCATCAACCACCATGGGGTTGATCAACTTCCCACAATCATGAGCCACGGTATAGCGAACAATGTCAACACCGCCTGTATGAATGTCGACTTCGACCTCCACCACATGAGTGCCGTTGGAATAGGTTGACCGGTCAGGCGTGAAATAGGAGGTCGTCTCCAGACCAGGTGCCAGTCCGTTGGCCATTGAGAAACCTGGCATTCCTACCGATCGAACTGAAATTTCTGTAAAGCTTTTCCTTTGAAGTGGATCTGAGCGCAGCACCACGTGACCTGCTTGAATTTCCACTTGGTCAATATCACACCCCAGCATCATGGCACCGTAGGCCTTGAGTTTATGGGCGACATCGGTTGCAGCCATGTGCACCGAGGATCCAGCGGTGACTGCTGTTCTCGCAGCAAACGTGCCGATACCCAGACCAATCAATGCGGTGTCGCCTGTGATGACCTGAATGTCTTGGGGGTCTGCATTGAGAGCATCGGCAGCAATTTGCGCCAATGTTGTCTTGTGCGATTGACCTTGAGGAACAGCACCTGTGTAGACCGTGATTTTTCCTGTCGTGGAAATTTTGACGGTGGCTCCCTCATAGGGCCCCAGACCCGTGGCCTCGACAGCGTTGGCCATTCCAATTCCAAGATAACGCCCAGACTCTCTGGCCTTCGCTTGACGAGTCTTGAATCCTTCGTAGTCAGCCTTAGCGAGCGCTGCCGCTTGGCAAGCCGGATAGTCTCCACTGTCATACGTGACGGGTCGACCGTCACGAAAAATAATCCCTACGTTATAAGGCATTTGTTCAGGTTGAATGAAGTTTCGTCGCCTCACCTCCCCCGCATCCAGCCCGAGCATTTGAGCCACTCGGTCCATCAGTCGCTCCATGGCAAACACCGCTTGCGGACGACCTGCCCCGCGAACCGAGGTGACCTGGATCTTGTTGGTGTACATGGAGAAGACATCGAGTTTGAAATTTTCAATCACGTAGGGACCAGGTACAGTCGTCGCGCTAATCCAAGGCACCACAATACCCCAAGGCACGTAAGCTCCATTGTCATGAACGAGTCGCCCTCGAAGCCCTAAAATTTTGGCATCTTTGGACACCGCCAACTCGACATCCCAATACTGATCACGCTCTTGATGGGTGGTGAGAAAATTTTCCCGACGGTCTTCAATCCATTTGACCGGACGACCTAATAATTTGGACGCAACGGCCACGTTGGCATATTCGGGGTAATAAGAACCTTTGGGGCCAAAGCCCCCGCCTACATCGGGAGCAATAACTCGCAATTGATCATCCGAGAGATCAAACAACTCAAGCATGCATCGCTTGATACGGTGAGATCCTTGCGAGGAAACATGCAGGGTATAAGAGTCGGCACTTTTATCGTAATTGGCAATCGCACCACGACACTCCATGAAAAATGGGCCACCGCGGTGCTGAAAATATCTTTCGCTGATGACGTGATCGGCACCCTTAAAAGCGGTGTCGGTATCGCCTACGTTGATTTGAAATTTTGCTGCAACGTTGCTCTCCATATCCAAGTGAGCGCGCTTCTTGGGCGACTCCAATGCGTCCAAACAATCATTGGCCACATCCAAAACCTCATACTCAATGTCTATCAACTGAGTCGCATCCTCTGCAATATAACGACTCTCAGCAATGACGCAAGCGATGGGTTCACCCACATAACAAGCCTCCTCTTTGACCAAGGCAAAGGGGAGCTTGGTTTTGATGATGGAAGGATGAGGCACGAGAAGGGGTAAGGTTCGACTCTGAACACCCTGGGGTAGATCAGCGTACAAATAAACGGCTTTGACACCCGGGACTGCCAGCGCTTTGGATTTATCAATACTTAAAATTTTGGCATGTGCATGCGGACTTCTTGCAAATGCTGCATGGAGCATACCGAGCATATGGATATCGTCAATGTACTGACCCTCACCTTTTAAAAAGGCGGGATCTTCTTTTCTTTTGATGGACGCGCCAAACCATTTCTTATTCATACTTTTGCCTCGCGCATTTTCTGAGCCGCATCCATGGCAGCACTCATGATGGGCAAGTATCCTGTACAGCGGCACAAATTACCCGACAACACCTCTTGCACCTCTTGCTCTGTAGGGTTGGGATGGTCACGTAAAAACTCGGTCAATGTCATGAGCATGCCAGACGTACAAAATCCGCATTGCAAACTGTGGTGATCTTGAAAGCACTGCTGCAAGATATTGAGTTCCCCATTGACAGCCAAGCCTTCAACAGTCTGAATGCTTTGTCCATTGGCTTGGACTGCCAGCATTAAACAAGAGCGGACACTCTCACCATTCACCAATACCGTGCATGCACCACAAACACCGTGTTCGCACCCCACGTGTGTGCCAGTCAACTCTAGTTCGTGCCTTAAAAAATCCACCAATGTCATACGGGTATCAACCCCGCGCTCGTAGTCAACACCGTTGACCTTCAGAGCAATATTTCTTTTATCAGTCATTTGTTTTCTCCTGAGCACTTTTGGCCGCTTGACTCAACGCGCGATAGGTCATGATTCTTGCCAAATGCTGGCGATATGCAGCACTGACATAAGCATCACTGACTGATTCCATTTGCCCCACATCGTGGGCAGCTTGAATCAGTGCGCTCTTGGTCGGAGCCTGGCCTCGTAAATTCATCTCAACGTTGTGCGGTCTCACGGGTGCCGCGCCAAGTCCAGAAACGGCAATCTTGACCGATTCAATGAGTCCCTTCGCATCCAAACTCATCAAGCACGAGCAAGCCACAATGGCAAAATCACCATGGCGTCTGGCAAACTCAACAAATCCAACGCCATCTTTTTCACCTGGCAATTTGAGTCGAACTCGACTCAATATTTCGTCCTCAGCGATTTGAGTGGTCAAATATCCTTGATTGAATTCACCGATGCTCACTTCGCGGGAACCACTTTTAGAGCATATTTCAAGTGTTCCATCCAATAAGGCTGTCATGTTGACCAACTCTGCTCCTGGATCAAAATGGCACAGCGAACCCCCGATGGTTCCGCGGTTGCGAGTCTGTCGGTGGCCAACATACTGTAGAGCCTGCACAATGATGGGGCAATGCTTGGCAACTTCTTTGGAAAACTCAAGAGTTCTTTGACGGGTCATGGCTCCAATCGTCATGTAGCCGCCATCAATATTGATGTAATTGAGTTCCGCTACTTGATTGAGATCGATGAGATGATCGGGCATCAAATAGCGGAAGTTCATCATTGGCATGAGTGTTTGACCACCAGCCAGCAGTCGCGTGTTCTCCAGCGTACTGAGTAACTCCACCACATCACTCAAACGATTGGGATCGTGGTATTTAAAGGCAGCAGGTTTCATAAAGAATCACAATTTTTTTCCGACAAAAAGTCTTCAAAGGTTTTTAAAATTTTTCATGCTTGGCAGTGGGTGTCTCAGGGCTTAAATCATTACGACGCCTGTGAAGAGTCTCCAAACCGCTGAGCTCCCAGTCACCGGTGACTGCGCGCTGAGCGAATTTCTCCCACGTGTCATTCCAATCTCCCAAGGTGTATCCATGCCAGGGTTGCTTGACTTGCAGAGTCGGTAAATTGAGTTGATCCCAAATCTCCTTGGCTCGCTCCATGTACTGTTTACCAGGGAGCGCAAGAGGCGCCATGGCGTACTTTTGAGTGGCATCGATGAGCAAAGTGGACTCGGCCTTATTGGGGCCATATTGCGAACCCTGAACGCCACGGCGATAGGGCACCAATTGAACATCCTCCAGTGGAGTCATTCGATAAGCCATGGACCAAAATACAGCATCAGTGCTCTCTGGATCGACATCCTCGCTCACACCCACCACAATTTTTCCGCACTCGGGTCTGAGCGTTGCAGCCCCATGCAGTGCACGCCAAACTTCTGTCTTGATGACACCACGCTCAAATTGCACGAAGATGACAGGCCTTAGATTCGATAAAGGCTCATGCATGACCACGCGCTTAACGCCTTTGATGGACAAAGTGTCACGCAAATGCGCCAAGAAAATAGGCTCATAAGCGACTTTTTTCACCACACTGGACTCACTGGGGGTGACTTGACTGATGATGGCCGCAAACACGGCCTTCTTTCGGTGGGTGATGGCGGTGACTTGCATGGGCATGTTGTAAGCCTCTAGCGCAACGTAACCATTGCTCTCACCAAAAGGGGCTTCTGGCTCCAAGGTTGAGGTATCGATCCAGCCCTCCACCACAATTTCCGCATCAGCAGGAACATTCAAATCGATGCTGACACATTTGGTCATGCGAATGGCCTCACCCGCCAATGCACCCGCCACCGACATTTCATCCAGATCAACTGAAATTTTTTGTGGGCCTGTAAAGAACACGACTGGCGAAACTCCCAAGACAATGGCCATGGGCATACGAGCATTTTGTTCTCTGTATTTCTTCCAATGCAACCAACCACCTGCACCCCCCACTCGGGCCACCATCCTCACCACCAATCGATCCGTGGCCTTCAAAGCGGCACGGTAGGTTCCCATATTCTGGATTCCAGTCTCAGGGTCCTTGGAGACACATAAAGTGGCGGTTAAATAAGGCGCCGAATCAAATCCAGGCGTAGAAACAGGTACTGGTAATGCAGCCAATCCACCACCCGGTCTGGTGAGCTCTTCACCTTGGATCACGACCTCTTGGCAAGGTGCGTTCTCAACGGTGACTGGTTCGATTGGATTTTTGATGGCATTCACCCAGGCTTTACCAATATTCTCGACCCTTTGCCCCATACCCAAGGCATAAATATCAGGAGAAGAAGCAAAGGCTCCGATGGCAACGTCCATGTCGTAGCGTCGACCCTTGGAGTCAATGATATTTGTAAATAAAAAAGCTTTACGTTGGTTCTCTGGCAAACCACCAACAAACTGCCATCTGACCAGGGGTTGCAACTCAGTATCCTTGTTGATTGGCTGATCTACTCGAACCAACAAGCCCTTTTCCTCCAGTTGCTTCAAATGTGACTGAAAGTCACCAACAGGTTTGGGGGAGGTTTGATCGGACATGGATGTCTTTCTAAATGGAGGGTCTAGGGAAACTTTAAGAAGTAATGGAAATGGCGTCAGTCATTAGGAGCAGCAAAAAAACGCTCAGACTATGAATATCTAAGTCTTCAATTTCTAAATGCCATCACGGCTTGACTTTGCCGGAGCTCACCAACTTTTGATTGACCTCTAGCTCCTCTTTAACACGAGCTAGAAATTGATCTGAGGGGGTACCCAAGGCTGTCGCTCCAATTTTCTCAAAAGCCTCACGCATTTTCGGTGTATGTAACACATTGACCAATGAAGCTTGCAGCTTACTTGCAGCCTCAGCCGGAATTCCTTGGGCTGCCACAAAACCAATCCAAGAAGAGTAATTCCAGTTCTTCAACTCTGGAAGACCAACCTCTGCAACGGTTGGAACGTTAGGAAGCTTGTCTGAACGTGAGTTGCCTGTTGTTGCAATGGCAACCAAATTACCATTACTGATATAACTTGATGCGTCCCCAATATCGGGCATCAGCATGCTGATCTCACCTGCTAGCAAGGCCATCAACGCGGGACCACTCGACTTGTAAGGCACATGGAGTACATCGATACCTGCCTTACTCAAAAAGGAAGCACTAGAGAACTGCAAGGTTGAACCATTTCCACCGCTACCATAGGTGAGTTTGCCAGGATTGGCCCGTGCATAGGCCACCAATTCCGATAGAGTCTTAGCGGGAACATTGGGATTCACCACCAAAACCCTGATGTTCTCCATGCCATTGGCCAACATGACAAAATCTTTGATGGGGTCGTACCCAATCGATTTGTCCATCGCTGGATTGATCGTCATGGAGGCACCCGAGCAAGCAGCAAAGGTATACCCGTCTCGTGGAGAGTTAAGCAAGGTCTCCATGCCAATTTTTTGAGAGGCACCGGGTTTATTGATGATCACAATGCGTTGACCTAAAACCCCCGCCAGTTCGTTGGCGACCATGCGGGCAGTCAGATCAACCGGCCCCCCTGGTGCAGTAGGGACGATTAATGACAATGGTTTCGTGGGAAAGTTTTGAGACCATGTGGCACCCGAGACCAAACACAGAACGCCCCACAACATCACCGAAAAACACCTGAGCCATCGATGCCCAGAGAAGAAGTAAAACATAAAAAGAAGAAAGATCGGCTTCACCGAATAAATATTAGCTATTATTTACTCATTTGGATTGCTTAGCATCAGAGTAAACCCTCCCAAGAGATGTAAAGCCGTCTAGGTTGCGCCTTAAATAACGATTTGGGTTTGTGTCTGATTTGAGCTATTTGAATGGAAAAAAGTCGGGATGCTCAATTTGATTTTTCTCAATTCATTGAACACTTTAAAATAGGGGGGTATTGAGTCTAGATGTCGTGTCTGGCTCAACACACGAATAATTCAACGGGCAATAGCCAGACTTTCACCA
>DAISKH010000005.1:37065-66604 GCA_036821105.1 Limnohabitans sp. | reverse complement strand
TTCTCATTATTTTGTAACTTTAGGTTGAAATATACTTTCCCATTTTTTTTCAATCTGAGCTAAGTAGCGACTATCTGCTTGTGCTACCTTTGGGAAATCTTTTATCCACTCAAAAGGCCTACATGCATCAATGATTGCTCGTGAATTAAATACAGGTTGTCCTTTTTGAAGCATAGGCTCAGCTTTACTTGCCCAAGCACGACGAATGAAATCAATACTTGTGTCTGGATCTGTCCTTGTACAAACAGCCCATATTACTTCTTCTAAATTTGTTACATCTATATCTTCATCAACAACAATTGTGTATTTACCCATATAAGCTGCTGCTGGCAGTTGTGAAGCAACAAATCCAGCTTGTCGTGAGTGTCCATTGTAGAGCTGCTTGATCGCTACTACAACCAACATTCTCCCTCCTCCACACTCTGGTGCGTAAACTCCTTTGATCTCAGGAATTCCTGCGGATACAAGAGCATCAAAAATCATGGCTGACTTCATGACTGTCCGCATATAAGAATAATCATGAGGTGGTTTTGCTGGAGGCGAGCCCAAAAGAATTGGGTTATTACGATACAAAACTCTTTCAACCTTTAACAATGGCTCTTTAGATACTCCACTTACATAGTAACCTGGCCACTCACCAAAAGGGCCTTCATCAGTGGTTTCTCCCTTAATTAACCAACCTTCCAAAACTATCTCAGCACTGGCAATGATTGGAAGACCAGTAATTGTGCTCTTTATCACATCAACCGATTGACCTCTTATAGCTCCTACATAATTAAGCTCACTTATACCAGAGGGCACCTCCACACCACTGACGACCATATAGAGGGGATCCATCCCAATGTGGATCACAACTGGAGCGCGACCTTCTTTCTCCATCCATTTTTGGATATGTATATAACCATGCTTACCTGGAACTGCTCCCAAAGCCACATGATTTTTATCGATCAACATTGAACGATATGCACCAAGATTAACCCACTGCTCATCGGGATCTATAGTTGCTACAGCAACTCCGGTTCCAATATATCTTCCTCCGTCATCAGCATGCCAAAACGGAGTCGGAAATTTCATTAAATCAACATCATCACCTTCCATAACATTTTCAAATAAAGGTGATTCAGTAACATAGCGTGGAGGATAATTTTTAGAATTTTCAACCCACTTATTTGGGGATCCTCTAAGCTGCTCTACTAGGGAAGCATCAGAATGATCAATGCCCATCCGAAGTGTTAAACCCAATCTTTTTGGGCTATTGGTTGACGAAGTTAAAACTCGAAATCCAGTTGGATAATCTTTGATGTCATCAAATAAAAGAGCGGGGCCTCGCTTTTTGTAATCAATTTCAGATATAGCGCCAATCTCTAAATTCCAATCTGCGCCCTTAGGATGAGCAAGTTCTCCAAAATCCTCTACGATATCAATCCATTCCCTTAGACTGTCATACTGATAGTTATTCATAAAATCATTTAATCCATTTGAGCGCCAGAAATTTTTACAATTTTCCCGAATTTTTCATATTCTTCCTTCATCACAGCACCAAACTGACTTGGTGTTAATAGAGGAGCTAAATTAATTCCATAGGAAGAGACACGCTGATTCATTTCATGATCTGATATTGCACTCCAGACAGAATCATGTATCTTAGAAATTACCTCGATGGGTGTTCCACTCGGTGCCAAGAATCCAAAAGTAGTATAAAGATCAAATCCTGGCAAGCCACTTTCTGAAATTGAGGGAATTTCTGGTAGGTTAGGTGATCGTTGAGCAGTACCAATACCCAATATCTTTAATTTCCCAGACATCAAACCTGCTTGAGCCAATGGATAACTCAAAAATCCCATTTGAACTTCAGAAGACGACAAGGCAATCGAAGCAGGGGCTCCACCCTTATACGGTATGTGAGTAATTTCAACATCAGCTAAATATCGAAACTGTTCAGCATACAAGTGATGTGATGAGCCCGTTCCAGCTGAGGCATAGGTGACCTTGTTAGGATTTTTTTTCGCAAACTCAATCAACTGCTTAACTGAAGTGACCGAGAACGTCGTCGGAACTACCAAAAACAACGGCGCATGGTGTGTTTGAATGACTGGGGCAAAATCCAGAAACGGGTCATAGGGTAATTTTTTATACAAATGTGGATTGATGGCCCAAATTGGACTGTCATAGTACAAGAGCGTATATCCATCTGGCACTGACTTGGCCACATAAGCAGCCGAAATATTGCCACCGGCACCCGGCTTATTTTCAACAACGATTGATTGATGCCATAAATCTTTTAGCTTTTCAGCAACCAACCTAGCAATCACATCTGGCGCACCTCCTGGTGCAGTGCTAACAATAATTCGGACACTTTTGCTGGGAAATACTTCTGGATAAGTATATTTGCAAGAAAAGAGTATGAGTAAAACTAAAAAATAGCGAATCATGGAAAAAAATTTAATCAAGCAGATCAACTTTAAAAATAACTAGTGTTACTGCCAAGAGGGATTACCCTTAAACAAAATAATAAATAGAGATTAACTGTGACTGTTTTTCAAATCAAATAAATTTAGAAAAACATCATTTAATATATCAAAACAAAATCTTCAAATGCTTAAAAAGTAATCACTGGCTGACAACCAGGCTGGAAATTGCCCAATTGAATTATTAACTCGCATTGGGGTAGCGAATATCAAGGTCACTTTTGTATATTGTTCTTGCAAGGGTAACCGCTCAGGGTTATTTTGCAGAAACAAGCGAAAATAAAAATTGAAATTTCATCGCATAATTTTCTATCCAGGAATAACATGAACCATTCTGACCAAGACTCAAGATTATTATTTCCTCAACTTGGTAATATTTACTCTTTTTGCGCCCCTTACACATGGTTACTTTTAAGGTTAACCATAGGTCTACTGCTCATTCCTCACGGATTTCCTAAAATTTTTGGTGAAGATGCAATTGGTACTTCACGTAACTTCATAAAATTTGGCTGGGAAAATCCAATCGAGTGGGCTTATTTCATAGGTTATGTTGAATTTATAGGTGGCATTATGTTGGCCGCTGGATTTTTAACACGACTCACCGCACTGGTCATCTCGATTGAGATGTTCGTTATCTCTTTTGCAATTTTGTATCCTAATTGGGGATGGACCAAACGTGGAATGGAATATGCTTTATTGCTCGCGATTATTTCTTTGATCTTCGTCATTAGAGGTGGTGGTAAATATTCTATCGATAGACTTTTACCCAAAGAGATCTAAGATAATTTTTACATTTGTAAATTAATAGCAGTTTCAAAATTAGTTCTAGTTTCGAAATGAATATAACTTTCAATTCTTTCCCCATTTTTATCCGGAAATGGGTCATACCTCTGTTACTGTCTCAATGTATTTTCCAAGCTGGAATTGCTGAAAATTATCCAACAAGACCAATCAAAATTAACATCCCCAGTCCACCTGGTGGGGGTACAGATACCTTGGCGCGGATTTTGGCGGATAAACTAAAGGATAGGCTAGGTCAGCCAATTCTGATTGAAAACAGAGCTGGTGCTGGAGGGAATATCGCTGGTGAAGCAACTTTTAAAGCACCACCCGATGGTTATACATTGATGCTAGCTCATCCAGCCCCCTTGGTCATCAACAAATATCTATACCAAAAATTATCCTACGATCCCGATCTTTTTACTCCGATTATTTTGGTTGCAACTGTACCCAATGTTTTAGTCGTGAACTCAAATGGAAGATTTAATTCGGTTCAGCAATTGATCGCCAGTGCAAAATCTAACCCAGATAAATTCAATTATGCTTCTGGAGTAATTGGTTCACCCTCTTCCTTGACCCCTGAACTTTTTAAATTTTTAACTTCAACAAAAATAACAGGAATACCATTTCAGGGTAGTTCGCCTGCAATAGTTGCATTACTTAGTGGTGAAGTTGACTTGATGTTTGTTGAACTGAGTACGGCCCTTCCACACATTAAGTCAGGTAAATTAAAAGCATTAGCGATAGCAAATGATAAAAGATCCTCTTTTTTAGCAGATACGCCTACACTTGCAGAGACCTTGCCTGGTTTTTCCGCTGCTGTATGGTTTGCTATCGTCGGTCCCCCAAAATTACCAGTATCGATAAGTGAAACCCTGACAAATACACTAAATGATATTTTGCATCTTCCAGAAGTTTCAAAGCAAATTTCCGAACTAACCATGGAGAGTGTAGGAGGAAGCCAAAGCGAACTGTCTAACTATCTGAAGGAAGAGAGTAAGCGCTGGAGTAGTGTCATTAAAATGGGTGGTTTTAGAGTTGACTAAATTTTTTTAATCTTGCATTAGATCACTTTACCTTATGACCCGTTTAGTCCGCATTGCTAGTTGTCAAATCTCACTTATACCTGATGCGAAAGTGAATTTGAAAAAATGCTTGAATCTCATTGATCAAGCCGGACAAAGTAGACCTCACCTAATCGTATTGCCAGAAATGTCTAATTGGTCAGGTGGTTTGGTAAAGACTCTTGATGATGCACTGCTTCATGGAATTACATTGGAGTCTGACTTCATAAAAGATATTTCAACTAAAGCACATCAATATCAAGCGTTTATTGCGGTTGGATTTATTGAAAAGGTTGATCAAGAAGCTTTCATCACCTCAGTCATTATCTCTCCTCAACAAAGTATCGTACTGAAATACCAAAAACAAATTCTATTTGCTGGACAAATCAATTGGGCTTCTCCTGGTCGATGTGGAACCCCTGTCGTTGAACTTCCGTTTGGTAAGGTAGGTATTTATATTTGTGCGGATGGTTTGGTTCCAGAGACAGCACGGATTCTGACGCTAAAAGGTGCAAAACTTTTAATCAATACATTGCATTCTGGTGGACATGATGAGACTCTACTTCACGTTCCAGCAAGAGCAATTGAGAATAAAGTTTGGCTAGTCAGTTCCAATAAGTCAGGCATGCGTGACTTGGGAGCCACTGACCGATTTAGTGGTGGCAGTCAAATCGTATCCCCAACTGGGAAAATTATTGCGCGAGCCAATCATTTAGACGATACCGTTATTACGGCTGAGATCGATTTAAATGAGGCTGATGGGATATTACATAGGGGCGAACACCTTACCGCACTTCGCCAGCCCAAATACTATTCTCAATTGATCAATCACAATTATGTTTTGACACAAAACTCCTCCGCACATCATCACCATACAGTTGGTGTTGCGACAGCATGTCCTACTGGCAGTTCAGATCAAAAACTGCAAAGTTTAAACCAGATTATTCTTAATTGCCATCTGAAGGGAGCAAAACTAATCGTTCTGCCAAGCCTTTGCATGCATGCTAGCGATTTGCTACCGTCGGATTTGACTAATCACGCAAATATCGATTCGATTGCGTTGCTCAAGCTGCAGCAATTATCGAAAATATACTCTAGCTGGATCGTTTTTAATGGAATTGAGTATCACTCAAACAGTAATTCTTTCTCCATCTCCAACTACCTGATTTCAGCAAGCGGCAGCATTTGTGGGCAATATAAACAAGTTCATTTAACTACCAGCGAATCAAATAAAGTTGAACGAGGTAAAAAATTTCTAGTGTTCGATACACCAATTGGGAAAGTAGGATTACTGAGCGGTGCAGATGCATGGTTGCCAGAATCTTTTCGCATTTTGTCCTACCAAGGCGCAAACATAATTACTGTTTCAGGATCTTGGGAAGATGAAAACGATATTGACATTTTGATTAAAGAGCGAGTAGCCGAAAATAGAGTCAATATTGTTTTTTCAAATCGAGAGGATTCCAAGTGTCTACGAGGATCGATCATCTGCAGTTCAACGCCCTACCCTAGTGAGCCACACTGGAAAGTTCGGTTTCCCGACATTGTCGAATCTAAATTATCTCAAAACCATTTGGTCTCCACGGTCGATGTTTCGGCGACTAATGATAAAACCGTTTCTCCTTTCGGCTGCAATCTGATGTTAAGCCCCTTACATCATGAGTACTCTCTTTTAACTGATACAGATTCTTGATATTTTCATAGGCTAGCGAATTAAGTTCTCTTAAAGATCCTTACCTGTATTGACCTTACTTTACTCCCTATCAAGGGTAAACCATTAGCTCTGATCAATTGATATTTCATAAAATTCTAAAAAATGGATTCAAATTCCGTTTAATGAAATTCTTTTGTAAATACCGAATGCATGGATCCTAAATGAGTAAATTAGAATTACTAAGATATGTTGCAATAGTTCCTTTTCTAGTAATAAATGTATCAAAAAGTGCGGTTCAATATCCCACTAAGCCGATCACACTTGTTGTACCAACAGCTGCTGGGGGACCAGTGGATTTGACCGCTCGAATAGTATCTATCGAAGCGAGTAAAATCATAGGTCAACAAGTGATCGTTGAAAACAGACCAGGAGCCAATCAAAAAATTGGTATTCAGTCCATGTTGCGATCGCCCAAAGATGGTTACACCTTTGCAGCAGTTTCACCTGCCTCAATGACCATAGCGCCCATCATTGATCCCAAATTAGGGTATGACTCACAAAAAGACATTACTCTATTGACTTGTGCAGTCAATATTCCAACCGTTCTCCTAATTCATCCATCTGTCCCGGCACACAACTTAAAAGAGTTTGTTGCCTATGCCAAGTCTAATCCGGGAAAAATTTCCTATGGAAGTGGTGGCGCGGGTACAAGCTTAAATTTTTCAACTGAAGGTTTCTTCATGAAACTGGGTATCAGAGCTTTACAAGTCCCTTATGTATCCAGTGGACCTGCTTTCACAGGTTTGCTTGGTGGACAGGTATCTCTTCTCATGCCCGATGTCGCCGCTGCAAAAGGCCAAATTGACGCAGGCAAGGTGATTGCTTTGGCAGTTACTGGAGCCAAGAGAGCTGAGTTATTACCCAATGTACCTACTTTACAAGAAACGGGAGTACCAGAACTTAAAGATTTCACATACAACACATGGGTTGGATTTGTCATTCCAACGGGTGTACCAACAGAAATCGTGGACAAATTAAGAAAATCCTTAATTGAGGCCCTGAACACGACAAAAGTTCAGGAGGCCTTTAAGCAAAGCGGCTTTCAAGTTGTTGGCTCCACTCAGCAAGAATTCAATGCGCAATTGGAACAAGAGCTCAATTACAACAAAAAATTGGTCGAAAGTGGCATTGTAAAAGTTGAATAAAAAAGCCGATGCTGAAATCAAAGACACACCATGAATCATATGAATACCGAAGTTAAAAATAATTGCGCTAAAGATTTGCACGAGCATCTACAAAAGTTAGATCAAGCCGGATTGTTGATAAGAATTGATGAGCCCATTAACAAAGATACAGAAATGCATCCATTGGTTAGATGGCAATTCAGAGGTGGTCTTAAAGAAAATCAAAGGAAAGCATTTCTTTTCACAAACATCATCGATAGCAAAGGCAAGAAATTCGATATTCCTGTGGTGATTGGGGCACTCTCCGCTAGCAGTGAGATTTATCGAATTGGTATGGGTGTCAATAAAATCGAAGATATTGGCCCACATTGGGAGTTTTCAATCAACAACCCAATCCCACCCAATTTGGTCACTGAAGCGCCATGTCAAGAAGTCATAATCAAAGGCGAGGACTTAAAGGGGGCAAATAAAGGAATGGATGCGCTGCCTATTCCAATATCTACACCAGGATTTGACGTAGCACCTTACCTCACTTCCTCCAACGTCATCACCAAAGACCCAGAATCTGGTGTGCAAAACATGGGTACCTATCGTGCAGGACTTAAAGCGTCTGATCGTTTAGGAGTCATGATGTCAGCCGCAGTTCGCGCTGGTGGTCATGCCCATTGGCTTAAGTACAGACAAAGAAAAGAAAAAATGCCGTGTGCCATTGTGTTAGGCTGCTCTCCCGTCGTTGCATTTTGCGGTCCACAAAAATTTAGAGCCGATCTTGACGAGTTATCGGTAGCGGGAGCATTGCAAGGAAAAGCAATTAATGTTGTAAAAGCTGTCACTGTAGACTTATTGGTCCCAGCTGACGCAGAAATTATTATTGAAGGTTATATTGACACTGAATTTCTTGAGCCTGAAGGACCATTTGGAGAGTCGCACGGTCATATTGCTCTTGAAGACTTCAATATGAACATGCAAATCACTGCAATTACAAGAAAATCAAAACCAATCATCACTTCTATCATCTCACAAGTAACACCCAGTGAGTCAAGCGTAATTAAGCGAGTAGCCTATGAACCTATGTTTTTATCACATTTGAAAAAAACATTAGGTATACAAGGTGTCGTAAAAGTATCTTTGCACGAGCCATTGACCAATTTACGAAGAGTCACCATTATTCAAGTTAAAAATGGAACACCAAGCACAGAGGTTTGGAGAGCTTTACATGGAGCTACTTCTTTCATCGCCTCATGCAGTAAATATGTCATTGCTGTCAACGAAGATATTGATCCTGATGATGGGGATTCAATATTTTGGGCAATGTCATATCGCTCTAATCCTGAATTAGATACGCAAATCGTAAAGTTTAGAGACCCAGGGCATGGGCCCAGAACTGAACATCGCACTGAATTTGATTCTTCATTATTAATTGATGCGACGATGAAGGTTTCAATGCCGCCAATTGCATTACCGAAAAAAGAATTTATGGAACATGCGAAAACACTTTGGACAAAACTGGGTTTGCCGGAAATAAAGGAACAATCGCCTTGGTTTGGATACTCTCTTGGTGATTGGACCCAAGAATGGGATGATGCAGCGAAACGGGCAACAGAAAGTAACTACCTTGAAAATGGGTTGCAAAGTGCAAAAAATAGAAATTCACATGTCATGCCAAATACCCATGTTCGTGATGGTAAAGAATCTTAATAACGTCAATTGACTCAACGGAAAATTAAATGAGTGCTCTATACCCCAGCTTAAAAGATCGAGTTGTCATCGTTACCGGAGGGGCTCAAGGTTTAGGTCGATCTTTTGTGACCAACTTGGCCAAACAAGGCGCCAAACCTATTATTGTTCAAAGAAACTTCGAATTGGCCAAAGAGCTAGAACTAGAACTCAAACAAGAGGGCCATGACTCTTTTGCAATCAGTGCTGATATTGGCAGCCAAGAATCTGTTCAAAAAATGGTCTCTCAAGTTCACGAGAAATACGGCCGAATCGATGTGTTAGTCAACAATGCTGCAATGCTAAAAAATTTGGCGATTGGTCCGTTTTGGGAAATTCCTATGAATGAATGGTATGACGCCATCAATGTCAACATTACTGGAGCTTTTATTTGTGCCAGAGAGGTTGTACCCTACATGCAAAAACGCAATTGGGGTCGAATTGTTAACTTATCTTCGACAACGATACTTTCCGGAAAGCCAAATTATCTTCATTACTCCGCATCTAAGTCAGCCATGATCGGGATCACACGGGCTATGGCAAGAGAATTGGGAGATTGGAACATCACAGTGAACAACTTAATGCCTGGTACTACTAAAACTGAGTCCGAGAGAACCTCGGCTCACGATGAGTATTTTGCCAATGCGGTCAAACAACAATCAATTCATCGGATGGCAACCGTACAAGATCATGCAAATGCACTAATGTTCCTGTGCTCAGACGAAGCTGGCTTTATCACAGGACAGTGTATGGTTTCCGATGGTGGTCGCTCATTTTTATAAAAATTATCTTTTAATTGTTTCTCTTCTTGAATAGGCTTTAACATGGCATTGACGATAAAAACGAGTTTCAACATCCCAGTCTCACAGGATATCGCTTGGCTAGTCTTAACAGACATTGAGCGCTCAGCGCCATGTTTTCCGGGAGCTGAGTTAGGTGAGCCCATTGAAGGCGGCTTTTACAAAGGCGCATTCAATGTGAAGTTGGGTCCACTTTCATTTAGATTTTCTGGAAAATTCGGATATATCGAAATGGATAAATCACTGGGCACAGCCAAGATCTCAGCCTCAGGTACTGATACAAAAGGTCGTGGTGGTGCTCAAGCGGTCATTTCTGTTTCAATGAAAGAAACTGATGGCTTCACCTTGGTTGATATCGTATCTGACGTCACATTATCTGGAATGGTCGCTCAATACGGACGCGGTGCTGGAATGATTCAAGCGCTTTCTCAACAGTTAATCAATGATTTTGCACAAAATTTATCGAAAGTCATCACAACCGACAATGCTCTAAACAATGTTGGATCTTCAGATCAAGTTACTGCAACAAATGATTCAACTACTAATAAGACATCTGAAAACATATCACCAGCAACGACCAGTACACCTCTATCCGGTGGAAGTCTTTTGTGGAGAGTGTTTCTGAATTGGATCAAAAATCTTTTTTCGAAAAAAACAAATTAACCAGTCAATAGTTACGAGCGTACACCATGTCACAAACTGATCAATTTCTTCCACACGAAGGTCGCCTAGTCAATGATGATGAGATTAGCAATGAGGGGGGCCAATACAAACTCCTCGGCATGCATTGTAAAAGTTGCAATGCAAAGTTTTTTCCAGTCAATACCATGTGTCTATTTTGTCTTTCAGAAACAGTAGAAAAATTTCCACTTTCGACGCAAGGAAATTTATATAGTTATAGTTTCATTCACATTGCTCCTAAACAATGGAAAGTGCCTTACGGTATTGGCTATGTCGATCTGCCAGAAGGTGTTAGGCTCTTTGGAAAACTTGAAAATGCCACCCCTGAGAACTGGGAAGTTGATTCAACGGTTCACATTGAGATTAAAGAGTGCGCCAAGATAGACGGACAACCAACTCAGTACCAATACTTTTTCAAATCTAGCAAAGGATAAATGATGAGTCACAGTTCTTTCAGAGATGTTTCCGTTTACGGTAGCAGCATCATACCTTTTGGTAAATTTCCTCATCTCTCGCTATCAAGTCTTGCTAGACCAGCTGTGGTTGAAGCTCTAAAAGATTCAGGTATTGAGAGACATAATATTCAAGCACTTTATTGTGGTTCCGCCATGTCTGGAATGATGTCTGGCCAGAGAATCGCAAGAGATTGTGGCTTAAGTGGCATTCCAATTGTGAACGCTGAAAATGCATGCTCTTCTAGCGCCACTGCATTTAGAGAAGCTTGGGTTGCTGTTGCAAGCGGAATGATTGATTATGCATTGGTGATCGGCGTTGAAAAGCTATCAAGCTTAGGAGGCGGCACAATTCCACTAGACAAAGAAGATATTGAAGTAAGCAATGGGATGATCATGCCTGGCTTGTATGCAATGCGAGCTCAACGTTATCTTCATGATTACGGACACACAGTCACCGATTTAGCCAAAGTTACTGTTAAATCTAGAAATCATGGCGCACTCAATCCTGGAGCACAATTTAGAACCACAACAACTGTCGAGGAGGTACTAGCGTCGCGTAAAGTGGCAGATCCTATCACTCTTTTACAGTGTTGCCCAACGGGTGATGGCGCCGCTGCTGTTGTCATTGGTCCGAGTGATATTGCAAATCGTCATGTGACTAAACCAGTCAAGGTGATTGGCTCCCATTTGGCTTCAGGTAAATACATGAGTGGATTTAGAGAGCTTAAAGTACCTGAAATTACGGTAAGGTGCGTGACAGAACTATATGAAGAAATTGGATTGGGGCCAGAGGATCTAGACGTTTTGGAGTGCCATGATGCCTTTTCAATTGCTGAATTACTCTACTACGAAGCGCTGGGGCTGTGCAAACCAGGTGAAGGCGTCAAATTGATCAACGATGGCACAACATCTTTAGGTGGAAAAATAGTAGTCAACCCAAGCGGTGGCATGTTGTCTAAAGGGCATCCTGTTGGTGCCAGTGGTGTTGCACAAATTGTAGAAATCGTTCGACAACTTCAAGGTAGAGGTGGTAACCGTCAAGTTGAAAATGCAAAAATTGGATTAACACATGTAACTGGTGGCGGTACAGCAGGATTTGATCATGGGGCGTGTTGTATTCATGTCTTTGGTGTATAGCACTGCATTATTGACATCAGCTCTATGAAACCAGCTCCCTTCAAGTACCACGCACCGACCTCAGTTGGTGAAGCACTCCAACTGTTGGCTAAGTTAGAAAATCCCAAAATTTTGGCAGGCGGTCAGTCACTGATGCCTATGATGAATTTCAGATTCATGATGCCTAGCCATATCATTGATTTGAACCAGATCGATGAACTCTATGGCATTGAGTTGCGCGATCAAAGTATTCATATCGGGGCAATGACTAGACAACACGATATTCAGACATCAGATTTAGTAAAGAAATTCGCACCTATTATCCCTGATGCATACGACTTGGTTAGCCATCGTCAAATTCGTAATCGAGGTACCTTGGGCGGTAGTTTGTGCCATCTTGATCCTTCTTCAGAGCAACCCTGCTTCATTTCTGCATTGGACGGTGAGATTGAGGTAATGGGTCCCAATGGCCGAAGAAGTATCCCTATTGGAGAGTGGACTTCTACCTACATGACTCCTGCAATGAATGATGATGAGTTGATGATTGGTACAAGTTTCAAGCCTTGGCCTGATGGCCACGGCTGGGCTTTTTTAGAGTATTCACGCAGACATGGTGACTATGCCATAGTAGGTGTTGCAGTTCTATCCAATATCAATGAGAAACGTGAAATTACAAAAATTTCAATCTCTATCTGCGGGATCTCATTTGCCCCCTATCGACTCAAAGATGCAGAAACAAATTTAATAGGTATGGTCGCTGATCAACATGCCATCGAAATTGCGATTAAAAGCATTGATTCAATTGAAGATGTCATGGAAGACGCCCATAACAGCAGTGAATACCGCAGACATCTAGCCAAGGTCTATACACGAAGAGCAATAGAACTCGCTTTCCAAAGAGCAAACAATCACAATTATGGACAAAATACACATTAAGGTCTCTGTCAATCACCAAATGTACGAAAAGGACGTTGACAGTCGTTGTACTTTGGGAGATTTTTTAAGAAACGACCTTGGCTTAACGGGTACACATTATGGGTGTGAACATGGTGTGTGTGGAGCTTGTACCGTTCTATTGAACTCAAAATCAGTACGTTCGTGTTTATTACTTGCGGTACAAGCCAATGGAAGTGAGATTACCACCATCGAAGGTCTGGCCAATGATGATGGTACGTTGTCTGAGCTTCAACAAGCTTTTACTGAATGTCATGCGCTTCAATGTGGGTTTTGTACACCTGGCATGTTAACGACCCTGACAGAATTACTTAGCGAAAATTTATCGCCAACTGAAGCTCAAGTGAAAAGTGCTATTTCAGGTAATTTATGCCGCTGCACTGGATATCAACCTATCGTTGATGCGACTATTCTTGCAGCCTCTAGGCTAAGGGATAAATCTATACCGTCTGCCGCAATAAAACAGTGAATATTCAATGGACATCTTAGACTCTAAACTACTGTCAAAACAGGCCTACATTGGATCAAGAACTCTCAGGACTGAAGACAAAGCTTTACTTAAAGGCCTTGGCCAGTTTGTGGATGACATCAAGCTTGACAACACCTTGTTTTCAAGTGTTTTGCGAAGTCCACATGCTCATGCAAGAATAATAGATATCAATATAACGCTTGCATCCCAGTTACCTGGCGTACATGCAATTTATCTGCACAAAGATCTACCCCTTAGTGCTCAAAAAAGATTACCACTCAACACACCCAACGCTGCCATCACTCTTGTCATGACGCAAGAGATTTTAGCGTCGACAGAAGTGTGTTACGTTGGCGAACCTGTAGCGTTTGTCGTTGCCGAAAGTAGATACATTGCGGAAGATGCTTGTTCTATTATCGAAGTTGATTATGAAATTTTAGACGCGACCTCTGACTGTATAGAAGCGTTAAGGGAAACAACTCCACTAACTCACACCATTGCAAAAAACAATCTGATCGCCAAACTCCCTTTGTCTTATGGTGACATTGATGGTGCTTTTTCTGCGGATGCTGTAATAGTTCAAGACATCTTTTCACAAAATAGAGGATCTGCACACCCCATGGAGACGCGGGGTTATCTGGCAGAGTTTCACAAAGCAACATCGCAGTTGACTGTTTGGTCTGCCGGACAGGCCCCTCACTTAGAGAAAAAAACACTGATCGATATGCTGGACTGGGACCCTGAAAAAATCAGAGTCATCATGAATGATGTGGGTGGCGGTTTTGGACCTAAAGCCATCTTTTATCCAGAAGAAGCACTGGTTGCGATTGCTGCTTGTGACTTAAATCGTCCGGTTAAGTGGATAGAAGATCGTAGAGAACACTTTTTAAGTGGATCGCAAGAAAGAGAACAGTATTGGGACATCTCACTTGCACTGACTCAAGAGGGGAAGATTCGCGGTATCAAGTTAAAGATGACTCATGACAATGGTGCCTATTTACAATGGGGTGTAATTCTTCCCTATATTGGTGTCACCACAACGCCCGGACCCTACGTAGTACCGGCCATGGATGTTGACTTAAAAATGGTTTTCACAAACAAGGGCCCAACCTCCCCTGTGCGTGGTGCTGGAAGACCACAGGCTGTTTTTGCAATGGAGAGAATTTTAGACAAAGCCGCAAAAGTTTTGTCCGTTGATAGAGCAAAAATTCGCCAGTTAAACTTTATTCAGCCTGAACAAATGCCTTATAACGTGGGCTTTATTTACAGAGACGGTAAAGCCATGATTTATGACAGTGGCGACTACCCAAAATGTCAATCTTTGGCATTGCAAAAGGCCAACTACGATACTTTTTCTCAGAGACAAAAATTAGCAAAATTGTCTGGTCGTCATATTGGAATCGGAATTGCCAATTTTGTTGAAGGTACAGGACTTGGCCCTTTTGAAGGAGCGACAGTTCGAATTCAACAAAATGGTAGGGTCACTATCTTGACCGCCGCTGCAGCTCAAGGGCAAGGTCATAAAACAACATTTATGCAAATTTGTGCTGATCAGTTGGACATCGATTTAGACCTGATTGATGTGATCGCTGCAGACACCAACGCGATCTCAATGGGAATTGGAACATTTGCTTGCCGAATTACTGTGACGACGGGAAACTCTGTCTACCTTGCTGCTCAAAATGTTAGGTCCAAAGTCTTTTCTCTGGCCGCCTTTTTGCTGCAATGCGAAGTTTCAGAACTTGAAATGGCAAATGGTCTAGTATTTGTCTCAACTGAACCTACGCGCAGCAAAACTTTCGCAGATTTAGCACGTGTATCTCAAGGTATTCCTGGATTTTCATTTCCCAAAGGGGTTACCAACGGTCTCGAGGATACTCAGTATTTCTTACCCACACAAGCGGCTTACTGCAACGGTACTGCGGTTGTTGAATTGGAGGTGGACATTGAGACTGGGCAAATTGAAATTTTGAACTATGTCATGGGCCACGACTCGGGCAAACTTATCAATCCCCTTATTGTCGATGGTCAAGTACAAGGTGCAGTTGCGCATGGAATAGGCAATGCGACTCTTGAGTGGATGCGCTACGATGAGCAAGGCCAACCGATTACGACTAACTTTGGTGAATATTTATTACCTGCATCTGAGGATGTACCAAGAGTTTCTGTCGTGCACCTTGAAACCCCCTCTCCACTTAACCCACTTGGAGTCAAAGGTGCAGGAGAAGGAGGAACTATTCCTGCTGCTGCAGCGATTATTTCTGCAATAGAAAACGCATTGGATGACCCAAATGTTTTTCTTAAGGATACCCCAATGACGCCCCAAAGACTCTTTGAAATCCTGAAAAATAACACAACTTCAGCACATCACTGACTCTCGCAAATGCAAGACTTCGGAACTATAAAACTTCACTAAAAATGAATACCACTTCATTAATTAGGGACTCTGAAAAAACCAGAATTCGAACTGTTTCAGATACTGGGACAGGGACAGTTTTGCGTGTTGTACGACTATTGGGAGCGCTCTCAGAATATAGCCATGATGTCAGTTTAAGTGAATTATCGGAAAAATTAAAACTTCCGGCTAGTACTGTCCACCGCTTACTTGATTTGCTATCGAAGGAGGGTATGGTTGAGAGAGATCAAGACTTGCGGCTCTATCGACCTGGCTTAGAGTTTTACAGAATTGCATCATCTATACACAGTAAGCGTTCAATTCAAGATATCGCAATGCGTTTTTTAAAAAATGCAGTCCTTGAGAATGACGAAAATGCTTACCTGGGTATTTTAGATTTACAAGCAAAAAAAATGATGATGGCTGCAGTAGCAGAATCAAGTCATTTATTGTCATACCGCGTAGTTCTAAATGAGCTATTACCCTTGGTCAAAGGAGCTTCAGCCCTTGCCATGACCGCATGGCTTGAGGAGAGTGAATGCAGCCAAGTGATAGAACAATCCATCCAGGCCGGCATCATCGCCAACCACGATGAGCGACTCAAAATCCTAGACGAACTGATCATCATTAGACAGCAAGGTTTTGCGATCTCATTTGGGGAAAGAATCAAAGGAGCAGTCGGTATTTTTGCACCTGTTTTCAATGCTCAATCACGTGTCATTGGCTCGCTCGGCTACACGGTACCAGAGATGCGGTTCCAGAAAGCGAATCTACCCAAACTCTCTGCGACAGCGATCAATCAAGCCCAATTGCTATCAAATGCTTTAGGCTTTAACTCCAAATAATTCAGATTAAAACCGATCCTCATGACCAACCCAACAAACACTCCAAAAGCCAACTCTTCACAACAACCGCTTGCAGGTCTAAAAGTATTGGACATGACACAGTTCTTATCTGGGCCTTTTGGCTCAATGGTACTTGGCGATTTGGGCGCTGAAGTGATCAAAATTGAACCGCGCTCAGGGGAGCTATCTCGGACAATTCCACCACATTTTGTAGCCGATGACAGTGTTTACTATTTGAGCGTCAATCGCAATAAGAAAAATATGGTGGTTGATCTCAAAAAAATCGAAGGTATTGAAGTTATAAAAAATTTGGTTGCCAATTGCGATATAGTGATTGAAAATTTTAGACCTGGCGTACTAGAACGCTTAGGAATTAGCTATGACAAACTCTCTGAATTAAAACCTTCAATTATCTGGTGCAGTGTCACTGGTTTTGGACAAGATGGACCTTGGAGAGATTGGCCTGCTTACGACATGATGATTCAAGCACTCTCTGGCGGTATGAGTCTGACTGGAACGACAGAAGGACCCTCGGTTAGAGCGGGGATTCCTCTTGGTGATATTTCAGCAGGCCTTTACGGGGTCATTGGGATATTGGCAGCTTTGCACGAAAGAAATCTATCCGGTAAAGGAAAACATATCGATATTGCAATGATGGATTGTCAAGTAGCAATGCTGTCTTATCAAGCGGCTTACTATCTCCATTCTGGGCAAGTCCCCGGTCGACAAGGTACTGGCCATGACTCTTTTCCAACCTACGGTACATTTCCAACCAAAGACGGCAAGAGCATAGTGGTTACAGCCAATACAGAAAAAATGTGGAAGGAAATGGCTAACTGTTTGGGTTTATCCGCTTTGATTACCGATCCACGTTTTATCACTAATAAAGAAAGGCTGGCCAACAGAGCTCAAATTGAGCCTCTACTTCAGCAGGCCTTTTTGGCAAGAAATGCACAGGACTGGATGGATGATTTTTTAGCACTGGGCATCCCTGCTGGGGTAGTCAACACGCTTGATATCACTCTCAATAGCCCTCAAATTCAACACAGACAAATGGTTGTTGAACTAAAGGACGAGATTGGGCACAGCGTGAAAGTTGTAGCAAACCCCATCAAATTTAACGAAGATTTGAGCACACGAAGCGACTACCCGGCTCGCTTAGGTGAGCACACTGACTCAATTTTGAAAGATCTATTGGGATATTCGGACGAGCAAATTATGAACTTGAATACAGCAGGCGCAGTGTATCAATGCGATTAAAAATACATTACCCTAAGTTAACCATCGTTAACCCCTCCCCCAACCTGATGGTGAGCACATTGAATTTCATAAATCGCATCCTAAGATTTTTTACCTTCCTATCTTTGAGCGCGCTGGGACTTTGTTCACCCCTCTCACACGCAGCCTACCCAGATAAGCCCATCCGTATCGTTGTGCCATTTGCTCCAGGAGGTCTCACCGACAATGTCATTCGTGTATTTGTGGCAAAATTTTCGACTCAACTAAACCAATCTGTGGTGATCGAAAATAAACCTGGTGCAAATGGAAATATAGGAACCAGTTACGTTGCTCAATCCAGTCCTGACGGCTACACTTTGCTGGCGGCATTTGATGGCACCATTGTAATCAACCCCAACTTATACGAAAAAGTTCCTTTCAATACACTGAAAGACTTTGATCCAATAGCAAATTTAGGGGTCAGTGCTCTAGTTTTAGCAGCCCACCCATCGGTACAAGCCAACAATGTACGGGAGTTGGTTGCACTTCTTAAGGCAAAACCCAATAGCCTATCCTATGCATCAGCTGGAACCGGCAGTACCAACCACTTGGCCGCTGAAATGCTACAACAACGTGCAGGAGTTCAAATGGAGCACATCCCTTACAAGGGTGGTGGTCAAGCTGTTGCCGATGTCGCAGGTGGGCATGTCCCTCTTATTTATACCTCAGTATCAACCGTTCAACAATTTATTAAACAAGGTAAGCTCAAAGCACTAGGAGTCTCTTCTCGAGCTCGCTCACCAGCCCTACCGGAAGTGCCTACCTTTATTGAAAACGGTATTGAAGATTTTGAAGTGACCTCTTGGATAGGCTTGGCCGCTCCTGCCAATACACCAAAATCTATCATTGATAAACTGCATAACGCTGCAGTGTCTGCGGTGAATAATTCTGATGTCAAAGAGCAATACAAATCATTGGGTATCGAACCTATTGGCAATACACCTGAAGAGTTCCACGCTCAGATTGTTCATGATTTGTCGATGTGGGGGGCGATCATCAAAAAGGCCAACATCAAGCTCATTGAGGCTCAGTGATAGACTTGCACTTAAACACACAGCTCCATTAGATCGAGCTGTGTATTGGTCATGCTCAAAATTAGCGGGTTGTTTGCAATAAAAAATCAACCAACTCTTTAAGTTCAGTTTCTTCACTCAGACCAGAATAGGGCATTCTGTTTCCAGGGATTTTTCCTTGTGGATTACTTAAAAACTCAGTCAGAGCTTGTTGATCCCAAATCAACTGACTTCTCTTCAAGGGCCCTGAATAGCGAAAACCCTCGACCGAACCCGCTTTTCTACCGATCAGTTTATAAAGAGTTGGTCCAGTCCCATTTTCATCAGCATTTAGAGAATGACAAGTCGAGCAAACTTCAAACGATGATGGTAGTTTGTTCGATTGAGCCTGACCAAAAGAACTTCCCGTTAGGAGAATAAGCCCATAGAAAATAATAATTTTATTGACGGACTTTGACGCTAACCGAATGAACGAATCAAGCATCGACTAACTTCCCTGGTTTTTTAAGATACGTATTCTTGATAGCATCTGCAGCGAAATAGGCGATTGCACCGACAGGACCAGTTGGGTTGTAGGCTGAGTTATGTGGAAAAAGTGAAGCCCCCATAATGAACAAATTATCAACACCCCAAACTTGGCCATATTTATTGGTCACTGAATTTGAAGGGTTCGTTCCCATGATGGTCCCGCCGGTGTTGTGTGTACTTTGGTAAGGTACCGAGCTCCAGCTGTTTCTAGCTGTGGCCTTGGTAAAAGACGTTGGCCTCATTTCTTGAGCCAAGTCATTAATTACAGAAGCTATTTGTGCAGATAATTTTCTTTCGTTGTCCTTGTAGTCAAAAGTCATCCTCAGCAATGGCTGACCAAATTTATTCGTCCAAGTGGGATCAAGATCTAAGAAGTTGCCTCTGTTAGGCATAACGCTACCACTAGAGGCGATAGTCATGGTTCTTTCGTACCACTTGCTGACACCTTTCTTCCAGGCAGAACCCCATTGGGGAGTACCTGCAGGTGTGGGTCTCCATGCGATAGGTCTTCCGCCGTAAAGGCCCGCACCCAGTGTAGAGCCGCCCACAAAACCAAAGGGGGCTCGATCAAAATCCCAATTGGCATGGAAATGATCGCTGCCCATACCAATTCCACCTGTCGCCATGTAAGGGTGAAAGAGCTTGTCCTCAAAAAACAAAGTTGCAGCCGAGCCTGTTTGATAACAATAATTTTTACCAATCAACCCTTCACCAGTTTGAGGGTTATAGGGTTTCCCAATTCCCGAGGTCAACATCAAATGTACGTTGTTGAATGAAAAGGCACACAAGATCACCATTTGTGCAGGTTGGAAATATTCCTCTCCAGTCAGCACATGGGTGTAATTGACACCGGTGGCTTTTGTACCTGTTGAATCGGTGATGACTTTTGTCACCCAAGTATTAGTGCGTAACTCAAACGTTTTTTGCTTCAAAGCTGCTGGAATCACACTCATATGTGCCCCGCCTTTTGCATTGGCCTCACATCCAAAGCGTTCACAGTGACCACAATACTGACATTCACCAAACTTTGCGCCATCTGGGTTGGTATAAGCTTTGGACGCATTGGCTGTGGGACGTGGAAAGCTGTTGTAGCCTTTAGCAGTTGCTGCGGCTTCAAACAATTCTCCAGCCAAGCTTTTTTCTAAAGGGGGCAAGGGATATTCGTTTTTTCTAGATGCCTCATGGATATTGCCACGAGGATCTTTGTTTCCATTTAAATTCCCGGCTTTTCCAGAGATCCCTGCTGTTTTCTCGAATTTATCGTAATATTTTTCAAGCTCCTCATAAGTCACCCCCCAGTCTTGAATCGTCATATCTTGAGGAATATATTTTTTTCCATATTTTTCCTCGTACATAGTCTTAATTTTAAATTCCGTATTATTCCAACGCCACGTGTGACCGTTCCAATGGGTACTTGCGCCTCCCACTCCTGTCCCCGGTAGATATGAGCCCAAGCGACGATATGGCAGGGCTCTTTGTTGTTCATTGTTTCGAATGGTCTCGGTTTGATCGTTCGTGTCAACCATTAAGGAGTGTCGATGTGCTAGTGCAAGTTCGTCCCTCATTCGAGGCACTGTGAAATCATCTGCAGTACTGCGCTCGCCTCCCCTTTCTAGACACACCACTTGTAGGCCAGATTCCGACAACTCCTTGCCCAAAATACCGCCTGTCCAACCAGCTCCGACCAAGACCACGTCGACTTCTTTTAATGTTTTCATATTGTTATAAAGGTAAAAGTTGATTTAGTTGATATCCGCGATACTGGTTGGTGTGATCGGGTAGGGTTTATTTTTAAATTTAATAATATTTTGACGGTGATTGGCTGTGACTCCTGGATAGCCAATCATCTTCCAACCCGCCTTGGCTCGATTACCACCATAAATGGGATCAGCAAACATTCCTTCATAAAACATTTGAAGCAACTGCTCAAAATAAACTTGACTTGGAATACCGTTGTCAAACTCTAATTTTCC
Organism: Limnohabitans sp.; assembly: GCA_036821105.1. GTDB lineage: Bacteria > Pseudomonadota > Gammaproteobacteria > Burkholderiales > Burkholderiaceae_C > Limnohabitans. Next base: position 45,231 of record DAISKH010000005.1, on the reverse strand, counting down.
AGATTGCATCCCAACCAGAATATTTTCTTTTTGATCACTACTGAGAGTTTCAAATAATTTCCCAAATGTCTTTTTGCAGTATGACATCAAGCCTTGTGTACCTGCACGAAACAGCTCCGCAGGTGTCAATCCCAATTGATAGCCTTGATTGGGGGAACCTTTTGGAAAGGGTCCTTTCAAATAGAGACGATGACCGTTGCCCCAATTACCCCCCAAGGCGCGATCAAAATAAGTATTCAACCCAAGTTCCAGGCCGCCAGGAGACAGAGAATCAGCAGGACACATGTGCTCAACAAGTGCTTCAACAAATCCTTGCTCGCTGGGTTTGAGCCATACATAGCCAGCAAAGGGCTCTTGAGAGAGGGCTTGATTAGGGCTTGAACTTACCGACTGTGCATTGGCCTTGTCCGCGCCCATCACGGATACCGTTGCCACGGCGGCACTAGAGACTGTTTGTTTTAAAAAATCTCGTCTTGGCTTTTTATCTGTTGAGTCTGTCATGGGAATAGCCTTTGTATTAAAGATGGATCAACTCTTCGGTTCATTAATCTATTTGCTTCAAATAATTTTATGGATCAATGTCAAAACTTGATATCAGGGACTACCTTGCCTTGCTGCGGGAATCCTTCATAAATTGTTGCAGCGCAATACAAAAGAATTTAAAAGTTAGAACATTGTTTCTCTACTTTGATGAAATAACTGAATTTTTAGTGTATATTTAAGTTGACTTTTAATTGTGTACATCTAGAATGACAAATTAATATCATTGTTTTATGATCCCTGACCATGACGGCCATGGAAAACCTTGGTGCAGGTTGAGCACTGTATTCGTACTTTGATAGGAGAAAAACCAATGACAGACCATAAAGTTTGGCCAACGGGTTTGACCGAGGCTGAGTCAGAAGAGCTTCATCGGCATCTCATCCAAGGAACACAATTCTTTGGAATGATTGCTGCCTTTGCTCACCTTTTGGCTTATATCTATTCGCCATGGCTTAAATAATAAGAAAGGTAACGCAAATGATTTACGGAAAAATGTGGTTGGTGGTCAAGCCCTCCGTGGGCGTGCCACTCATTATTGCCGCTGTAGCCGTTGCATCGTTCTCGGTGCATTTGGCTATATTGAACAACACAACTTGGGTTAAAGCATTCCTCAATGGAAATGCTGACAAAGTTGCGGTATCGGCACCAGCAGCTCCGAAATAGCTGTCAGGTTTGCACATGGATCAAGTCCATCGCGTTTGATCCATGTGTGCGATTTCTCAGTCTGTCACTTGACAATTAATGTCACTGAACAATAACTTTGAATCGGAACCAAATTGTCATCATCAATGACCAAGAATTCTTATAGCCAAAAATTGCTTTATTCTTGGCTACAACGTGGGACAAAGTTCTTACCTTTCTCCGACGCGGCTTCGGCTGACTTGCCATTATCTAGACTCCTCAGATTGTCATTGTTTCAAATTTCTGTAGGCATGGCATTGGCTTTGCTGATTGGAACGCTCAACCGAGTCATGATAGTTGAGCTACATGTTCCCGCTTCCTGGGTTTCGGTCATGGTTGCCATGCCCATCGTAGTCGCCCCTTTTCGTGCCCTCATTGGATTTAGCTCCGATACCCATCACTCTGAATTGGGATGGAAGCGAGTGCCCTTCATTTGGAGAGGCACCATGGTTCAATTTGGTGGGCTGGCCATCATGCCTTTTGCACTCTTGGTTCTCTCTGGACAAGGACATGCTTCAGAAGCCCCACTATGGATAGGTCACTTGGGCGCAGGAGTGGCCTTTTTACTTGTTGGTGCTGGGCTCCATACGACTCAAACGGCAGGTTTGGCCCTTGCAACGGACTTGGCACCTGAAGAGTCCAGACCCAAAGTGGTTGGCCTCATGTATGTGATGCTTCTCGTGGGTATGATCGTCAGTGCCGTGGGTTTTGGTGCTTTCTTAACGGATTTCAGCCCAGGACGGCTCATTGAAGTGGTGCAAGCCTCGGCTTTGTTCACCATGGTGCTCAATGTCATTGCATTGTGGAAACAAGAAAACAGAGTACGCCGTCCACTCAATGAGCGACAAAAAACTGAAACATTTCAAGAGTCATGGGCTCGTTTTTGTCACGGCGGTCAAGCGATCCGAAGATTAATTGCGGTGGGACTTGGCACAGTTGCGTTCAGCATGGAAGATATTTTGCTAGAACCCTATGGAGGTGAAATCCTTCACCTGGGGGTTGGCGCCACAACGGCTCTCACGGCAACATTGGCCATGGGGGGACTTTTCGGATTTGCACTGGCCTCAAACATACTGAGTAAAGGATTTGATCCCTTTAAGATGGCAAGTTTGGGGGCCCTTTGCGGCATTCCTGCCTTCATATGCGTCATCATCTCCCCGACTTTGAGCTCGAGTTTGATGTTTGCCATTGGAATATTCTTTATTGGCTTCGGCGGTGGACTCTTTGGACACGGCACTCTCACCGCAACCATGAATTTGGCGCCCAAAGGTCAAAGTGGCCTAGCACTTGGTGCATGGGGAGCGGTACAAGCAACTGCAGCAGGTTTGGCAATTGCTGCGGGCGGAGTCATTCGTGACTTGTTTGACACTTTTTATGATCCACCCTTGGGATATGATTGTGTGTATGGAATCGAAATTGTCATGTTAGCAATCACCATGGTCACCATGATTCCTCTCATGAAAAAAAATCCCCAAATGGCCCGCGCTTAGTATTCAACTTGAAATTTTGCGATAATTTAACCCAGTCAATTTAACAAAGGAACAAAAATGCATACAACAACATTGCTCTTCATCATATGGGTCGTGGCTTGCTTGTTTTGGATTTTCAATCAATTTCACAAAAGCAATCTGCGCAGAGATTACCCCGGACAAATCAAGTAACAAGGGTTTTCTAGTTTTTCTATCAAGCCCACAATCTAATGATATTTTGCGGGCGATCAAGAAGCTTGTCGACTCTCACGCCAGCTCATCTCAATCTCCTGAGGTGTCATTGAATTGAGTTGTTCAGGTGTCAAGACCCCAGAGACCAAGAGTTGCTGCTTGTAGCCATTGATCTGTTTATTCTCGAAGTATTGATAAAGTGGAACAATCCCTAGGAGTGGAATCAGGAAAAAAGCCATTCCATAGGGGTACAAAGGAATACCCAAGAAGAGGCATATCTTGTAAATGGAAAACATCATTCCAATAAAACCCAAGGCCAATACTAAATTTTTCCTCCACATCTCCTGTCCTTTCTTTAACTCGATATCGCACACTTCGCTTATTGCTTTCATACCCACACAAAGGAACTTAAATGAACTCACTCATGACTTTAGATAAAGTTAGAAAATTCGTCGACAACAAAGCACTTTTATTTGTATCGGCTCTTTTTGTGGTGTTTTGTGGCTTCTTTACTCTGGCTTATTTGATCAGCAAGTTTTAAGTTCTGCTTGACAGGCAACGCTTAAAATCCGTTGAGTACCACTGTTTGCCAATTCAAAGTTGCGGCAATGCAGATCCAAACCAAATAAGGCGCGAGCAAGATGGAGGCAAGTTTAGAGTCTTTCCATTGAACAATCATGAGTGCAAGAACTGTTAGTCCCAAAGGTAAGCACTCCCAGAGCGACCAATCAGGTCGATGAAGCTGAAAATACAAAATACTCCAAATCAAATTGAGCACTCCGTTGAATAAGTAGAGTGTCAAATAGACATACTTGGTGCTCCAGCGCTTCGCAGCATTCCATGACAACCAAGCCGCCGCTGCACAAAAAGCAAATATCAAGCTCCAGATCAAACCAAATGCAGCATCTGGTGGCTTCCAACTGGGTTGGTTTAAATTGAAATACCACTCGTCAAGGTTAGTCACCAAGGCTCCAGCTGTGGCAAAACTAAAACTAAGCACACTTGAAATGATCAAGGACTGCCAACGGATTAATGAGTTCATGGACTAGCCTCAAGGAAAAAAATACCGTTGCAAAAATTACACCACAGTCATTGTGACATCAAAGTTTGTCATGGTTCTATGAATTCTAAAACATGACTCAAACCTCGATGTGGATTTTCCTCTTGCAAAACATGACCGGCATTGCTCATCACCACCACACTTGAATGCCCTATCGTCTCTTGATAATCCAAGCTGTTGGAGCTGGGAATCATTTGGTCACCCTCCCCCCACAGCAACAAGGTGGATGCCGTGATCCGTCTGAGTCGATCACGAGGATCAGAATTGACCGTCTGACGCATCCTATCCAAAATCGCAAGACGTACTGTTGGCGCTCGTAGTAAGTCACTGTAACGATTAACCAACTCATCCGTCACGAGAGATGGATCAAAGAATGCCGCTTGCACACTCTTTTTAACCAAAAACTTGGGCAGAAAAAATTGAATCAGATCAGCCAAACGTCCAACGTCATAAGGCTTGTCACCTAATCGTTGGCCTGGCACAGGAAACCCGTCGGGTGCCATGAGAACCAATTTGCCTACACGGTTGGGGTATTGACTGGCAAAGTTCCAAGCAATTCGCCCCCCCATCGAATGCCCCACCAAGATGAAATTCTTTAGCCCCAAGAGATCAACAAAATCCAAGAGTCTTTGCACATCGGAGGTGTCGCTGTAATTACGATAGGGATCAGCACCTGTAAGTCCAAATCCAGCCAGGTCCATTCGTATCACTCGGTGATTTCTCTCCAACTCCTTGGACCATTCTTCCCAGGTGTGCAAGCTTGAACCGAATCCATGCAACAACACGATGGGAGTGCCACTTTTGATGCCGGTATCACGGTAATGCACTCTCAAGCCCTTGACATCGATGAATTGACTAGGCGCTTGGGCGTAGGCACGCTCCAAGTCAATTCGGTTCAAGTCCGGGGTCAGAAACAACATACCAATAAAACTCAATATAAAAAAAATTAGTAAAACAACGACTTTTTTCAAACCTGCACCCAATCTAACGACCTGTCTTTGAATGCCCTGACGCCCAAGTCCAAAGCCCCTTCAAGGAATGGATTGCAAACTCATCTTTTGTTTGCCCGCTCAGCGATCAGACCTCCAAACACCAGGGCTACTTAGCCTCACGTGTGACATTTTCAAAAAGTTCAAAAAATGAGACGCAACAAGGGTTTACCCTGTTATTAAATTTATTCAGACATATTCTAATGTCAACATATGTTTACAGTTTGCTTAGATTTTATTCCTAAAACAACTCGGTTTTGCAAATGAATCACCAAGAATCACTGCATTTGACATCACCTACCCTGAAGGTCTTGATCGTGACCATGGATACGCACTTGAACAGTGCGGTCAAAAAAAGCATTGATTCTCTAAAAAAATTAGCACCCTCGATCAGTTTAAAGATCTACTCGGCAACAGAATACACCAACGATGCCAGGGCACTGGAGAGAGTAAAAGCGGATATCCACCAGTCTGACATTATTTTTGTGGGCATGCTGTTTTTAGAAGATCAGTTCAACCCCATCATTGAAGATCTGAAGATTCGGAGAAATCATTGTGACGCCATGGTGTGTGCGATTTCATCGGCCGAGGTGGTGAAGCTTACCAAAATGGGAAAGTTCGATATGAACAAACCGGCCTCAGGGCCGATGGCGTTTATCAAAAAATTAAAGGGCGACACCAGTAAAAAGGATGCTAGCTCGGGCGAGAGGCAGATGAAAATGCTTAAACGCGTGCCCAAACTACTTCGCTTCATTCCCGGTACGGCACAAGACTTGAGGGCCTATTTTTTATGCCTGCAGTATTGGTTGGGTGGCTCAGAGGAGAACATGCTCAACATGGTGCTTTATTTAGCATCTCGTTACGGAGTCGGGACAGGTGATAAGCGAAGAAGTGCTTATGCAAATCTTGGGTTTGAGCAACCCATTGAATATCCTGACGTTGGGGTCTATCACCCTAGAATGAAGCCACGCATAAGCCTTAAATCAAGTACCTTACCCAATCTTGTTCATAAAGATAACTTCAAGGGGCGCGTGGGCGTTTTGATGCTGCGTTCCTACTTATTGGCAAACAATACAGAGCATTACGATGCGGTGATTGCCTCCCTAGAAGTTCAAGGACTACAAGTCATCCCAGCCTTTGCGGCTGGACTTGATGCCAGACCTGCCATCAAAGAATTCTTCATCAAAGACGGCATTGTCTTGGTCGATGCGGTGATCTCACTCACTGGGTTTTCCTTGGTTGGAGGGCCGGCATACAACGATGCCCATGCAGCAGAAGAAATTCTGGCAAAACTTGATGTTCCCTATATTGCAGCACATCCCGTTGAGTTTCAAACTTTGGACCAATGGGGCGACTCGCAAAGGGGATTGCTTCCTGTTGAATCCACGATCATGATTGCCATACCGGAGCTTGACGGAGCTGTGGTACCCATGGTCTTTGGGGGGCGACCCGGGGCACAGGGTGTCACTTGCAAAGGATGCTACAAGGGCTGCACATTCAGTAAAAACCAAGTTGAACAAGACATGTTCACCTGCACCGAGAGAACTGCGATGCTCTCGATGCGCGTGGCCAAGCTCGTCGAGCTCAGACGCACCAAGCGAGTTGATAAAAAAGTCACCTTGGTTCTCTTTAATTTTCCACCCAATGCTGGAAATATTGGGACTGCAGCTTATTTGGCTGTGTTTGAGTCAGTCTATCAAGTCTTGCTCAAACTCAAAGATGAGGGCTATGACGTTGAAATTCCCAAGGATGTGGAGCAACTCAAAAACGATGTATTGGAGGGCAATTCTAAGAAATACGGCGCCGACGCCAACGTCCACACGTTGATCCCAACCCAAGACCATGTCAGACGCGAAAAGCACCTGAAAGAGATTGAAGCGCAGTGGGGTCCGGCGCCTGGTAAACAGCTCAACAATGGAGCCAATCTTTTCGTACTCGGAAAACAATATGGCAATGTGTTGATTGCGATTCAACCCTCCTTTGGCTACGAGGGAGATCCCATGCGGCTACTATTTGAAAAGGGATTTGCACCTACGCATGCTTTTTCCGCTTTTTATCGCTACCTTAGAGAAGACTTCAAGAGCAATGCAGTGCTTCACTTTGGCACCCACGGTGCCTTAGAGTTCATGCCTGGTAAACAAAATGGTTTGACTGCCCAGTGCTGGCCAGACCGTTTGATTGCAGAGATGCCGAATTTTTACCTCTACGCAGCCAACAATCCATCAGAAGGTGCCATTGCCAAGAGACGCTCGGGCGCCACATTGATCAGCTACTTGACACCACCCATGACCGAATCTGGCTTGTACACAGGTCTACTGGATTTGAAGGAAGGATTGGAGAGATATCGAGGCTTGGCTGTTGAGGAGATTCAAGAAAGGTGTGACCTCGCTTTGATGATTCAAGCCCAAGCGGCTGAGTTGGACTTGTTGCCGGCCAAACCACTTTGGATTGAGCCGACCGACGTCTTGAGTCAAGACCAACTGAATGGGGCAGACTTTGAAATCCAGCGTCTCATGCGAAAGATCTTAGAGCTGGAGTACTCTCTCATTCCCAATGGACTCCATGTTCTGGGCCAGGTTTCTAGCCTAGAGGAAAAGACCGAATTTTTAAAGATTATGGCCGAGGCCAGCTTTGAGAAAGACTTATCCGCTGAGGCCATCCAAGCGATTGCTCAAAATGTCACTGCCGACAAGGTCATGAAGTTGGCTCACCTGAGCGAAGATGAAATGAATCGCAGCAAAATTGCCAAACTTCTAAACTCCAGCGTTTTGCTTGACGAGAATGCTGAACTCAATGGAATTTTGCGAGCATTGGATGCCAAATATATCCGCCCAGCACCGGGTGGCGACATCATCCATAAGCCTGAAATACTCCCAACGGGAAGAAATTTACACGGCTTTGATCCCTTTCGCATCCCCAGTGCCTATGCCGTCAAAGATGGCGCCATACAGGCAGAAAAGTTACTCAAACGATACTGTGATGACGGCCTCCCCTTGCCGGAGTCCATTGCGATGGTTTTATGGGGCAGTGATAATTTAAAGACCGAGGGTGCTCAAATCGCGCAGGTGCTGAGACTGTATGGTGCCAAGCCACGTTTTGACAGTTTTGGGCGTCTAGTCGGTGCAAGCCTGATGACGCTCGAGGAGCTCGCAAGACCTCGAATTGATGTGGTGATTTCATTGTCGGGTATTTTTCGCGATCTCATGCCCTTACAAATCAAATTGGTCGCTGA
>DAISKH010000005.1:33043-37055 GCA_036821105.1 Limnohabitans sp. | reverse complement strand
TCGCTGAGGCCGCGCTTTTGGCCGCCAGCGCAGATGAGCCCTTAGAGCTTAATTTTGTGAAAAAACACGCGCTGGCTTACATGAAGACGAATAACTGTGATCTACAAACTGCCGCGCTCAGAGTCTTTGGTAACGCTGACAGTGCCTACGGTGCCAATGTGAACAATTTGATCGAAAGTGGAGCATGGTCTGACGAAAATGAGTTGGGTGAGACTTACACACAACGCAAAGGCTTTGCCTTTGGAGTGGACGGTATGGCGGTCAAAAATCCCGGTATCCTCAAATCCGCTTTGGCCGACGTTGAATTGACTTATCAAAACCTTGATTCAGTGGAGTTGGGGGTGACCACCATTGACAATTACTTTGACACGCTTGGGGGCATTACACAAGCGGTTCAACAAGCCAATGGAGGTATTAAAAAACCCGTCTTCATTGGAGACCAAACTCGAGGTGAAGGCAAAGTGAGGTCCTTGTCCGATCAAGTGGATTTGGAAACCCGAACAAGAATATTGAATCCCAAATGGTACGAGGGCATGCTAAAGCATGGATTTGAAGGGGTCCGACAAATTGAAGTGCACCTGACCAATACGATGGGATGGTCTGCAACAACTGGACAAGTTCAACCCTGGGTCTATAAGCAAATCACTGAAACCTTCATCCTCAATGCAGAAATGAGGCAACGCTTGGCCCAACTCAACCCCACGGCATCGATGCGGTTGACCAATCGATTGATTGAAGCGTCAGAACGCAACTACTGGAAACCCGATGATGACATGCTTGAAAAACTCAAACTGGCCAGCGAAGAGCTTGAAGACCGTTTGGAGGGAGTGTATTGAGGTCTTTTATCTCAATTCAACACAGTCCAAGTCCTAGACTAATGAATAGCATAAGTAGCAGCTACCAAGTCAAAGATCCGGTTCAAGAATTTCCATCCATCGATTGATCCTGGCCAAGGCAATGGCCTTGTAAACACACACTCAACTCTCAACATGGCGATACCCTTTCCTTTCTCAGCAATCGTTGGACAGCACGATATGAAAACGGCCATTCAAATAGTGGCTGTTGATGCCAGTGTGAACGGCATTTTGGCTCTGGGAGACCGTGGTACGGGAAAATCCACAGCGGTTCGAGCCTTGGCCGATTTACTCCCCCCGATCAAAGTGGTAAAGCACTGCCCGTATGGCTGTGACCCCAAAGATTCAACAGTCTTGTGCGAGGAATGCGCCAAACTCAAACAAACCACCTCCTCCATCGCGTCGGAGAGCATTCCCGTACCAGTCATTGATTTGCCCTTAGGGGCTTCTGAGGACCGGGTGGTGGGCGCGTTGGATTTGGAGAAAGCGCTCAGTCAAGGGATCAAGTCCTTTTCTCCGGGCTTATTGGCCAAAGCCAATCGGGGGTTTTTGTACATTGATGAGGTGAACCTATTGGAGGACCATTTGGTGGACCTCTTGATTGATGTCGCCGCGTCGGGAGAGAATTTGGTCGAACGCGAAGGTCTGAGTGTCAGGCATCCCGCACGATTTGTATTGGTAGGTAGCGGCAACCCCGAAGAGGGTGAACTCAGACCTCAATTACTTGACCGATTTGGTTTGTGCGTTGAAGTGAGAACCCCGCAAGATCTGGAGGAGCGAATACTGGTGATCAAAAGGCGAGATGCATTTGAGAAAAATCCTATCAAATTCCAAGAGGAGTGGCAAAGTGCCAATGACGCCTTGCGTGACAAGATCCTCAAAGCCAGAAAACGTCTTGACAAGGTCATCTTGGATGATGACTTTCTAAGACTTTGTTCCCAATTGTGCATCTTATTGGGAACTGATGGATTAAGAGCTGAGCTCACCCTCATGCGAGCAACACGTGCTTATGCTGCACTGGAGGGTGACAAAAAAGTAGATGCCAAGCACCTAAAAGTCATTGCGCCCATGGCCCTTTGTCATCGACTTAGAAGGGACCCACTCGATGACACGGGCTCCACAACGAGAGTGGAAAAAGCCCTCCAAGAGCTCGGGCTTTGAACGCGTGAGCTCTTGCCGACACCCACCAAGACGCAGACCTCAAGACCGATCATGACTAACCTGGCTTGGGATGATGCATTGTGGGCACTGGCCGCTTTGGCAACGGATCCCTCGGGCATGAAGGGCATTTGGCTAAGAGCTCCGTTGGGGCCTGTGATGCAGGAGTGGCTCCAATGGATGAAAGCCTTAAGGACTGACTGTGTCAAGATTCCCAGCAACATTGACACTGAACGACTCCTGGGTGGATTGGACTTGGCGCAAACACTGCAACTCTCGCGTCCAGTCCTACAAAAAGGCGTATTGGCTCAATCGAATCGACGAATTTTGATTTGCCCTATGGCCGAACGTCTACCTCCGGCAAGTGCATCCATTTTGGCCCAAGTCTTGGACTCCAAGGTCATCCACGACCCCGTTGGCCAAGAGAGTCAAGAAGCGATGTTTGGATTGGTCGCCATCGACGAGTCGCTCCCACAAGAGAGTACCTTGGCGCCGGCGTTGAGTGAACAGTTATCCATCTGGTTGGATCTAAGCCATATCAACCCCAAAGTAGCAGCAAGCGATGAGACTCTAGAGATGCTGGAGCGTGTGGAGAAAAAGCTCCAAACCCATCCCAAGGCATTTCAAAATGAGATTGAACAAATTGAGTGCGAAGATCACCATCTGCATGATCTATGCGAGCTCGCTCAAGGCTTTGGCATTGATTCCATGCGAGTGCCTTTGTATGCCGTGCGTTTGGCATGTGTGTTGGCGGTCTTGAGACAATCCAATAAGCTCTCCCCAGACGACCTGGGCCGAGCAGCCAGGCTCGTTCTCACTCCAAGGGCCAAGCGCGTGCCCAATTCGAATGAGTCCACGCCTACCCAAGAGCACCATCAGTCGCAGAGCACCCCGCCCCCGAGTTCAGAGGAGCAAGAGGCTGAGAGATCAGAAACTACAACCGAAAATTTATCTGAGCCTTTAAGTGAGCCTTTAAGTGAGCCTATAAAAGATCAATCGCACAACACGCCCGAGAGAGAGTCTCCCACCGAGCCCGAACGCTCCGAGCTGGAGGAGCAAGAACTAGAGACCCCCATCAAAGAGATGCCCACCACCATCTTGGAATCCTCTTTGGCTCACTTACCCCCGGGGCTATTAAAGCAACTCATGCAAGGACAGGCCGTTACACAAAAAGGCGCTGGTGGTCGAGAGGGGCAACTCCAAAAGAATTCACAAAAAGGTCGCCCTCTTCCTCCCCTCAAAGGCATACCCCAAAATGGTAGCCGCCTTCATGTGTTGGCCACCTTAAGACACGCTGCGCCCCGACAAAAGCTACGACAAGTGAGCCAACCGTTGGACCTCAAACCAGGGACTTTGGAGCAATCAAAGACCAAACGGCTTTTAATTCGAAGTGAAGATTTTCACCTCCAACGCTACACGAAAAGGAGTGAGAGTTGCATCATATTTTGTATTGATGCATCTGGCTCTGCTGCCCTTGAGCGCCTCTCAGAGGCGAAAGGAGCCGTGGAGTTACTGCTCAAAGATTCCTATGCAAGAAGAGACCACATCTGCGTGATTGGATTCAGGGATAAGAAAGCCCAACTCATACTCCCAGCGACACGCTCCCTTGTACGAGCAAAGCGCGAACTTCAAGCCCTTGCTGGAGGTGGTGGAACCCCATTGGCCAGCGCCATCCAACTCGCCTTTCAGATCAGCGTTCAGTCAAGGCGCAATGGCATGTCACCCACGTTGGTGGTGCTCAGCGATGGTCGAGCCAACGTGACGCTACAAGGTGAGGGTTCAAGGGCTTTGGCCAAAGCCCAGTCATTGAGTTGGGCTGAGCAGTGCAAAGTAGCCTTGATCAATACCATTTGGCTTGACACCTCAGCTCGGGCGGACCCACTGGGCCAAGAGATCGCACTAGCGATGGGGGCAACCTATGTTCCTTTGCCATTTGCAACGGGTGAGCGAATGGCAAGTACTGTGCAACGTGTCAAAGAGCTTCAAACCTAAGAGCTTCA
>DAISKH010000005.1:0-32943 GCA_036821105.1 Limnohabitans sp. | reverse complement strand
TAAGAGCTTCATACCTAAGAGCTTCATACCAAAGTACTTAGGAGTGCTGAATCCCCTTCAGGTCAAACTTGAAACCCCAAAATTTCAAGTTCGAATAAGTCCAAACAAGTGGGCCAAGTCTTTAAAGAATATACGCACATGGGCCATTGGGTCTTTGCGGACCAACTCTTTGTTCATGTATGCATCAAAGGTGAGCTTTTGTACGTCTTTGTCTTCGCATATTTTGACGAAACGTTCTCTGCGCTTGTCACTCACATACCAAAAGTATTGCATGATAGCGAGTACCCAAAAAACTTGACCGTGAAGTTTCATGAACCGTTTTCTTGCGAGCTTGAGCATTTTGGTGTTGCCTGAGAGCAAACACTCCCTGACCGCTTGAGCCGCAAAACGCCCCCCGACCATGGCGTAATAAATACCCTCGCCTGAGGCTGGGGCAACAACTCCTGCAGCATCTCCCGCCAAAACCACATCACGCTGGTTATCCCACTTAGGTAGGGGTTTAAGAGGAATTGGGGCACCCTCTCGCCTTAATGTGTCCATGTTACTCAAGCCTGCGGTTTGGCGTAAACGAGCAACGGCTGATTTCAATGAGTATCCTTTATCCGCGCTGCCCGTGCCTATGCTCATGGTGTCTCCATGGGGAAAGACCCATCCATAAAAATCAGGCGACAAACTGCCTCGGTAGTAAACATCGCAACGATCTGGATCGTGACTTGGGTCTCTCTCAGGTGCTTTGACAATTTCATGATAAGCAAAAACGTACTTGGTCTTCTCTGCGCCTTCAATGGCTTGTTTGGCCACCTCAGACTTGGCCCCATCTGCGCCGATGACAAAGCGCGCTCGCACACTCTTCATGGATGTCTCACCCTTACCCTCTCGTACCTCGAAGTGCACCCGTCTCACGCCGTCCATATCCAAGGTCATTCGCTCAAAGGTGCCTTGTTGACGATGTGCGCCATGGTTTTGGGCTCTCTGCCTGAGCCATTCATCGAACTCATTGCGGTTGACCATACCGACAAATCCACCCTCGATGGGAATATCCACTCGGTTGTCTTTGGGAGAGATCATGCGGGCTTTGCGGGACTTGGCTACGAGGAGGTGATCAGGAATTTCAAAATCTTTGATCAAACGCGGAGGAATGGCTCCTCCACAGGGTTTGATTCGCCCCATTCGGTCCAGCATCAAAACGCTGTGCCCCTGTTGTGCTAAGTCGTTGGCAGCGGTCGCACCCGCTGGCCCCGCACCGACCACCACGACGTCATAGAATGTATTCATCTGAATGTCCACTTCTCTTAGGTTGCGTTTTTTAAAGTCAACTGCCCACTCATCTCTTGCTTAGCGTGAGCTTTGGGCTCACCTATGCAACTCTCATCTTGAATGCCCTTGACTCTCCAAGCAATGAGCGCTGAGCATACAAACAACGCTGATTCCAGGGCAAATACACTGGCATAGGCGAGAGACGGATTGCCCATCCAATGTCTGGCCAGGTCACTGGCACCAGTTCCAAGTAAACCGCCTAGCCCAAACGCGACCGCTTGGGCTCCCCCCCACAGCCCCATTCGAAGGCCGGGTTTTGTAGTAAGAGACCCACCTTGGGTGGATGTTGGGGCTTGTGTAGCCAAGCGCATCATGGTGCTGATGGCTGCAATAGAAAAGAGTCCATTACCAAAACCCAACACCATGAGAATGGGGTTGAGTGGCAGTAATTGAGCAACACTGCCCCGGACTCCTGCCGTACTCAAGCCCAACATTCCAACCCCGGAGAGCAAGCAGCCAATCACCATCCAGGAGGAGACTTGACCCAAGCGAGCGTTCACCCAACGCCCACCAATGAAGGCCACGGCCAACATACCCATGAGCACACTGGCGTGCAAGGTGCCAGAGAGTTGTGTCGTTTGCCCTGGAGTGAAGTGATAAATCAAGGCTGCAAATGGCTCCAAGATTAAATCTTGTGCGCTGTAAGCCAACATCGAAGTGAAGACAAAGAAGGTAAAAAGTCGGGCCTGACGATCTTGCCAGAGCGATAGGAGTGCAGGCTTGAAGAGTGATTGATGTGATTGATGTGGTTGAACTTCAATTTCCCCATGAGCGCTAAAGTCTGCCCGTGAGTCGTCTCGCTTTTTTTCCTCACTCGCTAGCATTCTCCTCTCCAGTCCCCACATGGCTAGCGAGCTCAAGGTCATGGTGAGCACACTCACTGCGACACTCACCTCCAGGAGTCGATCCATAGAAAAAGGATCCAACATTTTGCCGCTCACCATTGAGGTCACGGCAAAACCAAAAATCATCATCGTCCACACCAAAGTGGCTGACGTGGCACGCTGCTGCTCACCCACACTCTTGGAGAGCAAAACCAATAGCGTGGTACCACAAGCACTCACGCCAAGCCCAATGAACGCAAACGCCCATAAAGCCAAGCCAACACCCCATAAAAAATGATTGGCCATCAAAGTGGTCGCTAGAGCCGCCAAAATACCGCCGATACTCAATGTGGCCATACCGCCCAATATCCAGGGCGTAAAGCGCTGAGACTGATCGGCTCCAAAGCCCATCCTAGGCCTGACGATCTGAATGAGGTAGTGCAAGCCTATCAACACCCCCGGCAACACCGCGGGGAGTGCAAGTTCAACCACCATCACGCGGTTAAGCGTCGTCGTCGTGGTCACCACCACTGCACCCATGCAAGCTTGTACCAAGCCCAAACAGGCCACATTGCGCCACTTAGCATTGTGTTGTGCAGCGTGTTGTGCAGCGAGAGATGTGTTGACATCCAACAACTTGGTCTTCATGGCATGGACCTCACCGCGAATGCACTGACCATCATGCCCGAGACATACAAAGGTACGCCAAAGGCACTCACCCAAAGTGCTTTGCCCACAGGATCGATGATAAATTTGATCATCAATGGCCACTGACACAAGGACAGCAAAGCGACGGCCAGAGCGCTTTTGTGCATGCCTGCATTGAAGAGCAACAAGGCAACAGACCACTGCGCCAAGGTCATGATTAAATTCGCCATCCAAGCGGCAGCTCTCTCACCCATTAGCACAGGCAAAGAGCGAACCCCCATCTGCCGGTCGCCCTCAATGGCTTTAAAGTCATTGAGCGTCATGATTCCATGAGCCCCTAAGCTATAGAGTAAGGCGAACACGATGGTGGTATGACTTGGAAGTTGATTGCCAAGCATCACTGCCGCCCCTGTCAACCAAGCCAAGCCCTCATAACTCAATGCACAGGCAGCGTTGCCGATCCATCCGTTTTGTTTAAAACGCAAAGGCGGTGCCGAGTACGCCCAAGCCAGTACCAGTCCCAAGGCTGCGGCTTTGAAGGCCCATGGCCCCAACCCCCAAGCCCAGACCAGTGACAAAAGGGTCCAGACGATCGCTAAGATCAAGCCCCAGTGTCCAGGCATGCGACCTGATGGAATGGGTCGATTGGGCTCGTTGATTGCATCGACATGTCGGTCAAACCAATCGTTGCAAGCCTGGGAGCAGGCACACACCATTGGACCCGCCAAAATGATGCCCCCCAGCGTACGCATCCAATTGTCCTCAATCGATACGCCCGTTGAGACAACCCCACAGGCATAGGCCCACATCGGCGGGAACCATGTGATGGGCTTTAACAGCTCGGCGATAACTCGCAAAGGGGGAAATTTCATTGAGACATTTTTTACTTTACATTGTTTAATGTCAATAGTAGTTGACACTAATTTTGTAAGTAAATCCGCACGATTAGAATAAAACGATACAAAGGGATGAATACTTAGTTATTCAAAAATGAGTCAATTCGGGAAAAGATGTGATGACAAAAACCATCCCTATTAACTTATTAACTTATGGGCCAGGAGAAGAAAGCACGCTAGCCACAGACGAACTCAATAATGCTTTAGAGCAATTTCAGATGACTCTCTTACGGAAGACTGTAAGTGAGCGGACTACGCATGGCCCTTTTAAGTAAAGAGTAAAGATGAAAGATCGGTTACCCAACACCTCTGCGCCGCACCGGTCTTTATGCACAGACTGCGGTATATCGCGCTCTTCAAACCCCAAGCAATGTGCCAGTGCTTGTCAATTCATTCGCCCTCAATACGCTCGTCTTGAGCAACAAGTGCACGGCAAAAGCCGATCAGTCGAGCGAGCCGATGAAATGCACTTTGGACCTTTCCTCCATATGTACCGCGCCAGCCTCAAAGCGCCCTTGGCTGGGGCTCAATGGAGTGGTATCACTACTCGCATTGCGCAGCTTCTTTTGGAGAAGGGTCTTGTCGATGCCGTACTCACCATCGAGGCCGATCCCTCAGACCACTGGAGACCTTCCCCAGTCTTGATTGATAAAGCACAGGACATGCACAAGGCGAGAGGCATGAGAATGGGCTATGCTCCTTTGTTGTCGTTGTTGGAACCCGCAAAAGCCAAGGGCTATCAACGTCTAGCGGTGATAGGTATTCCCTGCCAAATTTATGCACTAAGGGCCATTGAAGAAACACTGGGCTTTGAAAAAATTTATGTCATTGGGACCCCTTGCTCTGACAACACCACGACGGAGAACTTTCACCAATTTCTCCAACTCATCACCCCCAAACCCGAGGAGGTGACGTACTTGGAATTCAAAGCCAACTACCACGTTGAGTTGCGCTTTCAAGATGGAGGGCGTCAAGAGATCCCCTTTCTCCAATTACCACTGGCCGATTTGCCCAAGGATTTTTTCCCATTGACTTGTCGCACCTGCGTGGACTACACCAATGTGCTCTCCGATATCACCGTTGGGTATATGGCGGGTGAGGGCGAGCAGTGGATCATCATCAGAAATCAGGTAGGCCAGGAATTGCTCGGTCTCTTGGGTGATGAGGTCAAGTTAAGCGTTCCGGGAAGTGCCGGCAACAGAGTCTCTGCAGTGCAGGGGTTTAAGAAAAATGTTGAGCTCGCAGCCGGTGGACTTCCTCTGAGAAAGATGCCCAATTGGCTAAGACCCATCGTGTCTTGGCTGATGCCGCGCTTTGGTCCTCGGGGGCTAGAGTTTGCAAGGACTCGTGTAGAGATGAAGGCCATCGAGTCGGTCCTGCATTTAAGACGCGAGCAACCTGCGAGGATAAAGCACATGTTGCCAGAACACATCTGGGCAGTCACGAAAGCTTACGGCCTCACACCCGAAGTGCATGAAACTCTTGGAAAAGCAAAACACCCCCTCCCCTAATGCGAAGAACTCCCTATCAATGCATGAAGGTCAGGTTTTATCGCTGGGCTCAGCAATTCCGTAGCGGTGAAGTTTGATATAGAGGCTTTGCCTGGAGAGCCCCAACATCTCGGCAGCAGAGGCTCGGTTGTTTTGAGTGAGCTCCAAGGCAGACTCAATGCACATTTTCTCAATCATATCGGTGGTCTCACCCACAATATCCTTCATGGGCATGCGACCCACCAATTGAGACAACTGGGATACTGAGCCCGCCATACTGCTTGAGGAGACAGGGCCTGTTTGCGACAAGCGGTGCACGTCCCGGATAAAGAAGCCATATCGCTTCTCTGAAGACTGCAAGGTGGATGCCGCAATCTCAACTTCAAGTGTGGTCTGCGACTGGGTGATCAATTCAGTGGCAAAGTTTCTCAGCGTCGACAACTGTTTCAAATTGTTACTCAGCACTCCCCAATCGACCCCACCTCGGGCCAACCAGTTTTCAAATTGCTGGCCCACCACTTGGGCCGTCGAGTAGGCACCAGACATTGCGATAAATTCGTCATTGGCACTCAAGACCACACCCGAGGAATCGGTGACAACAAACCCGTACGGCGCTTTTTGGAGTGCGTCGGTATACCATTCTTGAATGGGTTTATCGAAAATAGTAGGAGATGCGTGAGTGCGTGCGACCAAGCGCACCATCAATTGAGCACCACCTTCTTGAACAATCAAGGAAGGCGTGATGACGAACTCTTGTGAGGTGATTTGAGCCTTGGCCACCAAATTTTTGATCTTGCCTGTCGTTTGTGCTGCACTTAGCAACTCGTCAATCTCGGCTCGCTGCTCAGCGCTAAAGGGTTGCGAAAACTCCAGACCCTGCAGCTTTTTCAAATCATTGATCGCAAACGCTTTGGCAGCGGCGGGATTGGCTTGCACAATTTTCTTGGAGGCCAAATCCACAATCAACGTCGGCTCCGAGGAGCTATCAAAGAGCAATTTGTATCGAGACTCGGTATGCCTCAAGCGCAAATAATCCCGCTCCATGGATCGGTGGGCGTCCATGAGCTTTTGCTGCATCTTTGACATCGAGCCCAAATCTCTGCCCACCATCAGTAAGTGCTCTGCGTCTTGAAACTGAAAGAAATGCACTAAGAATGGCGTGGACAGTTTGGCAGGAGACAAAAAATTGATATGCCGCCATTGGAAATCTGCGCCCTTGACCTCGAGAGCATCCAAGTTGGTGGGCTCTTGGACCAAGGACAAATATTTCTCAGTTGAATCCAGCTCAGTCCAATCCGAAAGCCTCTCCCCCACCCAGCCCTCAAGCTTTAAGCGAGACAACTCCAGCCCCTTGGTTTTGACAGAAACCACTTGGTGGGTTTTGGGATCCAAAAACGCAACCAAATCAGCCAGCCCTAAGACCAGAGACTCAGCAAGTTTGAACCGATCGGGTAATTCGACAGAGTTTTTCAAATTAGGCTTAATCAGTTCTGACGCACAAAAGCATCACAGTTGAGGGAGGGTTGTCAAAAAAAACAACACAAGAGATTGAAATCATTTCTACCACAGACATTAATTTTATTACGAACTTTGCTGTCAACCCATCGCGACGACTATTCAATTTAAAACTAAATTTCCAGTAAAAACAAAGGGTTATTCTAATTGATTTAAGCGTTTTATGAACCTATCCATTTGCATATCGACCATCGTTATGCACACTTTCATTGCTTTGACGCTGTTTAAGCCCTCGTTTTGCTTTTTTCTCTTTGCCTTGGGTACTGTGATGGGCTCCCCCACCCCCCCGTGTTGGTGTTGAGTGCGTAGAAGCCTCTCTCAGCGCTGGAGAATCATGTGCCTCAGCGCCGAGACTTTGAGACGATGGAGTTAACGGAAAAGTTAACTCAAATGCAGTCTTCGAATTGAGTTTTCTCACCTTTCGGTGAACTCTCACAAGTTGAAGTCCCAAAGAATGGGATTCTCTAATATGGGAGCAAACGGCATGAGCCCCAACTTGCTCTAGTAGTCCTGGCTGCAGGGCTACCAAAGGGCCACCGAGCAAACACTGAATATCTGGATTTCTAGAGGCTTTTTTGACACGTTTTAAAAAAGACTTCAACCAAGCGACATCACTGCTCATGGACACACTTACACACAAAAGGTCCACCCATTGATCAGCCAACATTTCGAGCAACTTTTGATCCGAATGCTCAAACCCAGGTATTACACCCCAGCCCTTTCTTTGTAAGTACTGCGATAACAAGAGTGGCGCGAGCGTGTGTTGCGAGCCTGGTGGCAAACTCACCAGGGCTTGGAAGCGGTGGGCTGAGGGCGCCAAGGTCGAAGCATCCGGGTGTACAAAATCAACACTTGAATGAAAGATAAATTGTTTCACCACCCAGGTCGCGCGCGTCACATCCAAGAATGTTATTTGATCTTCTGCCCACAAGTCATGCAAACGGCGGACTGCCAAGGGAATCACATCCAGATACAGTACCTCTTGATCCAGACCTTGGGAGACCATGCCCTGAGCAAAGGCGATAAAGCCCTCCGCCCCTGAGTCCAAAGAAGACTCGCAGCACAGTTGCACAATGCGGCTCAAATCTGGGAGAGACCCTTCAACCGTGTTGGGGTCGTGCTGACACTGGTTTGACAACGTTGCCTGTTGACCCAGGGTCGAACTGTCCTCAGGCCCACTTTCCTTGGAAGTGACCCGAATCAAATTGGGGATGAGCTCGCTGGCAAGAGACTTGAATAGGCGAGACAAATGCGGTTGACTCAATGGGTGTTCCCTTCTTTGTTCTCCAAGTCATCAACGGAAGCCATACTGGTTAAAAAAACATGCCTTGACTCCCGATATCCTGAAAGTCTGGTTGTCATGCTTAATCACCACAGTGTCCACTAAAAATGACGCTTTAATGTTAGTGTAAACCCCTAATATGTAATTCATATTTAACGTCAATTTAAGTTGACATAGTCTCTATTCGGACATAAAGTCATGCCATGTTGGATCCCCTTCATTGAACGCATGCATCAATACGCTGAGTCAAGAGTCAAGTCAGGAATGCTCTACACGCCGGAGCAAAGGATTTTGCGCGACCAAACCATTTGGACGCGCATTCAAGGCTTTTTGGCAATCTTTCAGTTTTTGGTGTTCATGGTCAGTTTGTTCCTGGTCCTTCGGTGCTTACTCAGTGCACAGGGTGCTGAATGGGCCAAATGGTCAATCATATTAAAGACCTTGACGCTTTACACCATTATGGTGACAGGCAGCATTTGGGAAAAAGTCGTGTTTGGTCAATACCTTTTTGCTGAGGCATTTTTTTGGGAGGATGTGGTGAGCATGGTCGTCATTGCCCTGCATACCATCTACATCGCGTCTTTATTTATTCCTTTTCTCACGCTTGAAGAGCAAATGCTGCTGATTTTGAGTGCTTACATCACCTATGTGATCAATGCCATTCAATTTGTGATGAAGTTGCGCGCGGCCAGACAACAAGAAGCCATGATGGCCTCAGCAGAGTTGCTGAACTCAAGTCCCAGCAATGCTCACTTGTCAGACTCAGAAGGATTGCCCGCATGAATACCGTCATTCCCATTGAAGTCGCACAAAAAATATCTTCTGTAACGCCCAGCGCGTCGCTCAACATTCGCCAAGAGCGAGGCCAACGAGAGGTGTTTTGTGGTTTGACGGGAATTATTTGGCTGCACCGCAAAATTCAAGATGCCTTTTTCTTGGTGGTGGGTTCCCGAACCTGCGCCCATTTGGTGCAATCTGCTGCAGGTGTGATGATCTTTGCAGAACCTCGTTTTGGAACGGCCATCATTGACGACCGGGACCTCGCAGGACTGGCCGATGCCAATGAAGAGCTTGACCGTGTCGTCAATCAATTACTGAAACGTCGAAAAGATATCAAAACTCTTTTCTTGGTCGGCTCTTGTCCTTCCGAGGTGATCAAGCTTGATCTGTCAAGGGCCGCGCAACGCCTGAATGCTCAGTTCAACCCAGCCGTCAAGGTCCTTAACTATTCAGGCTCGGGGATTGAGACTACCTTCACTCAAGGCGAGGATGCGTGTTTGGCAAGCCTGGTGGAATCCCTGCCCCTCCAACCCCAAGACAGCACAACTGATTTGAAGAAACTCCTCATCGTGGGTACATTGGCTGATGTGGTTGAAGACCAAATGCAACGCATTTTCAAGGACATGGGCCTGAACCAGGTGGAATTTTTCCCTCCAAGGAATTCCAAGAATTTACCTGTGATTGACCACAATACAGTGTTTTTATTGGCACAGCCTTTTTTAGCCGATACCGCCAAGAGACTGGAAGACCGCGGCGCCCAACGCCTGCCTGCCCCCTTCCCTTTGGGCGTTCAAGGCACCCGTGCTTGGTTCACCGCAGCCGGTGAGGCCTTTGGAGTGAGTGAGAGCGTGCGTGAGCAGGCCTTACGAGCACCTCAACAACGCGCACAAATTGCGATCAGCAAACATCGCTCATTGCTTGAGGGCAAGACCATCTTTTTCTTTCCAGACTCTCAATTGGAGATCCCACTTGCACGCTTTTTAAGCAATGAACTGGGGATGAATCTCAGTGAGGTCGGTGTCCCCTACATCCATCGCCAACACTTGGCTCAAGAGCTCGAACTCCTCCCCCCAAACACTTTGATCATGGAGGGGCAACACGTTGAGCAACAAATCGATCGCTGCCAAAGTATGAACCCAGACTTGGTTGTTTGCGGTTTGGGTTTAGCCAACCCCTTGGAAGCCAAGGGCTTGACAACAAAATGGTCAATCGAGTTGGTCTTCACGCCTATTCAAGGCTTTGACCAAGCTGGAGATTTGGCTGAACTGTTCAGTCGTCCGTTGGTGAGAAAACAAAAAATTGCCGCTTAAGGCTTGATCAACTCAATAAACCATAAAAGCAAAAGACCAAAAGAACAAAAGAACACTAGCCCTATAACCCACACTTATAGACAAATACAAAATGCAACTCACACTCTGGACTTACGAAGGACCTCCGCACATTGGGGCGATGAGACTGGCCACGTCCATGAAAGACGTTCATTATGTGCTCCATGCTCCTCAAGGCGACACCTACGCTGATTTACTATTCACCATGATCGAGCGCTTGCCTAGACGACCGCCCGTCACCTACACCACCTTCCAAGCCCGCGACCTCGGTGGTGATACAGCCCAACTCTTCATTGATGCAGTCAATGAAGCCAATGAGCGCTTCAAACCCAACGCACTCTTGGTTGGGGCCTCCTGCACGGCAGAGCTGATTCAAGATGATCCCGGGGGACTGGCTCTGGGTCTGAAGCTAGAAACGCCCGTGATCCCACTGGAGTTACCGGCCTATCAAAAGAAAGAGAATTGGGGATGTGCTGAGAGCTTTTATCACCTGGTCCGCAATCTACTTAAACGTCAACAAGCCAATGGCATTGCCCCCAAAGAGCACAAAACTGCTGGACCTCGTTGCAATTTGTTGGGCCCAACGGCCCTAGGGTTCAGGCACCGAGATGATGTGATTGAAATCAGTCGTTTGTTGGGTGACTTAGGGGTTGAGGTGAACGTGATTGCTCCCCTCAATGCCACGGTCAGTGATATTGAGCGCCTGCCTTTGGCGGACTTCAATGTGGTGCTCTACCCAGAGACAGCGCACACGGCCGCAACATGGTTAGAGAGGGAATATAAACAACCCTTCACCAAAACCATTCCCATAGGACACCGCGGCACCCTGGAGTTCATCCGCGAAGTCTTGACCTTGGCCGATTTGCCCGTCAATGAAAACCTCATCAGCTCATTGGCTGAACGCTCGCATGCAGCGTGGTATGCAGCCTCAGTGGACTCAACTTACCTCACGAATAAACGGGTGTTTATTTTTGGAGATGCCTCTCACGTCATTGCCGCGGCTCGTGTGGCCTCCCAGGAGATGGGCTTTCAAGTGGTGGGACTGGGCACCTATAGCCGAGAGTTTGCGCGGGATGTGCGTGCAGCAGCCGAACTCTATCAAGTCCAGGCCTTGATCACTGACGACTACCTCGAAGTTGAAGAGCGCATTGAGGAGCTTCACCCCGAACTTATTTTGGGTACACAAATGGAGCGCCACATCGCCAAACGACACGGTATTCCTTGCACCGTGATCTCTGCTCCCATGCACGTTCAAGATTTTCCCGCTCGCTATGCCCCACAAATGGGGTTCGAAGGAGCAAACGTTCTCTTTGACACCTGGGTACATCCTCTCATGATGGGGCTAGAGGAACATCTCTTGGGCATGTTTCGCGAAGACTTTGAATTCAACGACAACCAAGCACCCTCACACTTGGGGGGAGCCAAGAAAACTCAAAGTGTGCACACCCCTGAAGAGTCCGAATTGGAGGAGGTGTCATCTACTCAAGTCCTTTCCACTTTGTCACCCCCCCCTCAAGCACATCCTGCAAAAGGGAATGATCAAAGTGTCGAGCAAAGCAGTTCCTCCATCAGTCTCAGTGGTGAGCAAAAGATGCAGGACTTGGTTCAGATTTGGAGCCAAGATGCTCAAAATGAACTCAAGAAAATACCTTTTTTCGTTCGAGGTAAAGCCAAACGCAACACCGAAAAGTTTGCCAAAGAAACAGGGGTCATCCATATCACTGTAGAGACTTTGTACGATGCCAAAGCTCATTTCAGTCGCTGACCCCAACGCCATAAAACATGACCACCTCAAACCCAAACACAACACCAAGGCCTACGCATGAATGAAACTGTCGCTTTTCCAGTGTCACACATCAAAAAAGGCTCACGCCCTGATGGCGAGGGCAGCGTTCAAGTTCAACTTGACCCGAGTGTCAAAATTGGCAATGCCAAGGTCTTTGCCATCTACGGTAAAGGTGGAATCGGCAAAAGTACCACCTCTTCAAATTTATCCGTGGCGTTCAGCAAACTTGGTAAACGGGTGCTCCAAATTGGTTGCGACCCCAAGCATGATTCGACATTCACGCTCACCAAAAAACTAGTTCCCACTGTAATCGATGCCTTGGAGCAGGTTGACTTTCACTCCGAGGAGTTACGAATTGAGGATTTTGTCTACCCTGGCTATAACGGCGTCATGTGCGTGGAGGCCGGTGGCCCTCCCGCAGGCACGGGGTGCGGTGGCTATGTGGTGGGTCAGACCGTCAAGCTACTCAAGGAGCATCACTTACTTGAAGACACCGACGTGGTGATTTTTGATGTCCTGGGGGACGTTGTTTGCGGTGGTTTTGCAGCTCCCCTTCAGCATGCTGATCGAGCCCTCATTGTCACAGCCAACGATTTTGATTCCATCTTTGCCATGAACCGAATCATTCAAGCCATTGGCGCAAAGTCCAAAAACTACAACGTGAGGCTAGGCGGTGTCATTGCCAACCGCAGTGAGACCACAGACCAGATTGACAAGTTCAATCACGCGGTGGGCTTAAAAACCATGGCGCATTTTCCACCCTTGGATGAGATTAGAAAAAGTCGACTCACCAAATCCACCTTATTTGAACTCGAAGCCACTCCCAGTGTGAAGGCTGTGCAAGACGAGTACATGCGTTTGGCCAGTCAGTTGTGGATCGGTAGCGACCCATTGCCTGCTGTTCCCATGAAAGACCGAGATATTTTTGATTTGCTCGGATTTGATTGACCCCCCTTCGTTTACGACTTTTGTCCAACTGCATCACTCAATATGAATCAAACCAATCAAGGCTATTTGCAAAGACGCGGCGAAATAGAACACTATTTTGACCGCACTGCCAATAAAACCTGGGAGCGTTTGACCTCGACCGACCCGGTCGGTCATATTCGCGCCACTGTGCGGGCGGGAAGAGATGAGATGCGAGCAACCCTGATGTCATGGCTTCCGCAAAACATGACGGGCATGAAACTATTGGACGCCGGATGTGGGACAGGCGCACTTGCGTTGTGTGCCATTGAAAGAGGTGCACAAGTGGTGGCCATTGATTTGTCCGCTAATTTAATCCAAGTTGCCCAAGAGCGCTACGCCTCTTTTGCTCCCTTGGCCCAACGAGGTGAGGTTCAATCGGATTCAGTCATTCAACCCAGAGGCAGCGTTGAGTTCGTGAGCGGCGATATGCTTGACCCCGATCTCGGAGAATTCGATTATGTGGTGGGCATGGACTCGCTCATTCATTACGATGCACCAGATTTGATCGGGGGTATCCAGGCTTTGAGTAAGCGCACACGCCGCGCGATTCTCTTTACCTTCCCTCCTCGCAGTCCCTTGCTTGCGTTGGCCCATCGTGTGGGTCGCTGGTTCCCCCGCTCAGATCGCTCGCCAACTTTGGCCCCGGTGTCACAGCAAAAGATTCGCCAAGCACTTCAAAATACCATTGAAAAAGAAGGCTGGAGCGAGGGGAAGACGGTTCGTGTCTCGCGCGGTTTTTATACCTCACAAGCATGGGAGTGGCTCAGGCGATGATCAAACTGCCCTACTCAGTGAGAAACGCACTCAACGCACTGGCCATGCGCTATGTGCCGTTTGCCGATGCCGCTTCGCCAGAGTTGCCCCTGCCCAGGCTATTAAGACTGTGTTTGTTTCAAACCGCCATTGGGATGACCATGGCTTTGTTGGTGGGTACGCTTAACCGGGTGATGATTGTGGAGTTGGGTGTTCCCGCCTGGTGGGTGGCACTGTCAGTGGCAATTCCATTGATTTTTGCACCACTCAGGGCCTTGATTGGTTACAGAAGCGACACGCATCCCTCTGCCTTGGGCCTGAGGAGACTGCCCTATTTGTGGATTGGCAACATCTTTTTGTTTGGTGGCTT
Source organism: Limnohabitans sp. (assembly GCA_036821105.1). Lineage (GTDB taxonomy): Bacteria > Pseudomonadota > Gammaproteobacteria > Burkholderiales > Burkholderiaceae_C > Limnohabitans. Next base: position 18,985 of record DAISKH010000005.1, on the reverse strand, counting down.
GGCGATCATGCCCTTTGCCTTGCTACTGCTCAATGACACCGTCACCCAAACCGTTTGGATGGGACGATTGGGAGCTTGTTTGGCGTTTTTACTTGTGGGCGCAGGTATGCAAACCACCCAAACGGCAGGCTTGGCCCTTGCCACCGATATTGCACAACCCGACAAGCGACCACGGGTTGTCGCGTTGTTGCACAGTGCCATGTTGGTTGGTTTGATCATCGGTAGCGCCCTCTTGGGCTTCATGCTCAAGGACTTCAACGCCACAAAATTGGTCCAAGTCGTGCAAGGCAGCGCCTTGGTGGTGGCGGCGTTGAATTTGACAGCCCTTTGGAAACAAGAAGCTCGTCAAACCAAGCGTGGTGAACGCGAGCCCGATGGGTTTTCAAAAAACTGGCGTCAGCTCATTGAGTTACCGCACATGAAACGCTTTTTATGGTCTGTGGGCATTGGATCGTGTGCCTTTAGCATGCAAGACATCATCTTGGAGCCCTACGGTGGAGAGGTGCTCGGGCTCAATGTCAGCTTCACGAGCTCACTCACAGCATTGTCGGCGGCAGGAGCGCTCATTGCCTTTGCTTTTTCAGCAAAGCTCATGGGTCGAGGACTTGACGCTTGCCGAGTCTCCGCGATTGGTCTCTTGATGGGTCTGCCTGGGTTTGCCTGCGTTTTGCTCGCCTCACCGATGGACTCCGCTTGGTTGTTCAGGCTAGGAACCACATTCATTGGCTTTGGCGGTGGCATGTTCTCGGTGGGCATGCTCATCATTGCCATGGAAATGCCAGAAAAAGCACTCACCGGCATGGTCCTTGGCGCTTGGGGAGCCGTTCAAGCAACGTCCTCGGGCTTGTCGATGGCGGTGGGGGGCGTCTTAAAGGACACCTTCGCAAGCTTTGCCAACTCTGGCGTATGGGGTGAAGCCTTGATGACGCCTTCAAGTGGCTACGGCCTGGTTTTTGGGCTGGAGATGGTGCTGCTGTTTGCCGCATTGGTCGCCGTAGCACCCCTGTCCAGAAAAAGTGCAAAACGTCACGCCCAGCCCATTCAATTTGGCTTGGCGGAATTACCCAATTGAACACAATTTTTAACCATTTCAACACCTAGGAGAGGAGCCCATGGAAACAGGCGCGATCACCCAATACATTGATGTAGCCCAAATTGTCTTGTACATCTTTTGGGCGTTTTTTGCAGGCATTATTTACTATCTCTTGCGAGAAAACCACCGCGAGGGCTACCCGATGGACAATGGACGAGAGAATGGTCCATTGCAAATCGGTTGGCCCTTCCCCGACCCTGTCACGTATAAGCTTGAGGACGGTCGGGAGATCAAGATCCCCGATGTGAACCGTCCTGATGGCGAGTATTCATACACCCCCGCCCACGGCTGGCTGGGTGCCCCCTTGGAGCCCAAGGGTGACCCCTTGACCTCGGGCATGGGACCTGGAGCTTGGGCTGCTCGGGAGGACATTTATGAAAAAGATCCCCACGGTGCCCCCAAGATTGTTCCCCTGCGTGTTGCCCCAGAGCACGGCGTCGCTCATCAAGACAATGACCCTCGTGGCTTCTTGGTGTATGACGCGGAGTTAAAGCCTGTGGGCATCGTGAAGGATTTGTGGGTCGACCGCATGGAGATGATGTTTCGCTACATTGAGGTGAGTCTACCCAGTGGCAGAGCGGTTTTATTGCCCGTGAACTTCTCCCTCATCAATCGCTTTAACATTCACGTGCACGCCCTGTTGGCCCCCCAGTTTGAGAACGTGCCCGCTCTTAAAAATCCGGATCAAATCACCCGGCTTGAAGAGGAAAAAATCTGTGCCTACTATGGGGCTGGAACGCTTTACGCTACACCACAGCGCCAGGAGCCTTTTGTATGAAACCCACCCACGAGCACGAGTTCGAAGCACAACTGGGTTTGCCCGAAAAACTCCCCAAGGGTGAGTTCATTGTGTGGCAAGGCACGCCCGATTGGTGGGCTTTGGGGGTTGATGCATTTCACCTCAAGAGTCTTGGCCTTTACTTCGTCCTTATGCTCGTGTTGCAGGCAAGCTATTTGAGTGAGCAAGGAGGAGATTGGAGCATGAAGCCTATGCTCATGACATTCTCACTCATCGTCTTGACACTGGGCTCACTTGCCGCTTGGGCCTACATGAGCGCCAAAGCGAGCATGTACACCATCACCAATAAGCGCGTTGTCATGCGCATTGGTATTGTCTTTAGTGTCACCTTTAACTTGCCCTTACAGCAAATTGTCAGCGCACAAGAACTCCATAAAAGAGGGAGTAGCGACATCAGCCTCAAATTGAAGGGCTCGGACCGGATCGCGTGGCTTCACTTGTGGCCACACGCAAGACCTTGGGTGTTGAACCAACCTGAGCCCACTTTGCGGTGCTTGAAAGACGGACAAGTGTGTGCTGAACACTTGAAGTCTGCATGGACGCAGCTCAATGGTGTGAAGAGTTCAGAGGAGGAATTGATGCAAATCACAGCCACTCCAAACATTAACTCTGACAATTACTCTGACCATAACTCTGACCATAACTCTGACAACAACTCCAACATTCACGCAAACTCTCACTCCCATCATCAAAGCCTACCCAAAACCTCTCCAGTGCTAGTACAAAAAGCCCCAGAGACCGCCTGCGCATGAAGACCCGACCCCACAATTGCTCAAAACCATGACCGGATTCTCTTTGTCTACCCCTGAGTCAAGTGCTTTGTCTAAAAGCACGTCAAGACCCCATCAGTCAGCCTCACCCATTGGAAGACGTCAATTTCAATGGATGATTGTGGTGATGCTAGTCACACTCTTATATGTCGCTTTTGTGACCCAATCGGGCTCCAAAGGCGAGAGCGAAACCAGTGTGACCATCAAGAAAAAGGAGTTGGTCTTTAAAGATGAGGCCAATGGTGACATCTCTGTTTGGTTTACTCCTGAGGACTCGGTCACACCCGGCTTGGCCAATTCCAATGCCCCCAGGGTAGAGGCCCGTGAGAGCATGATGTTTCATGGTGAGCAAGGATTTTTAAGGGGAACCTTGAGAGCACTGGCCAGAGAGAGGAAAAGCAGAAATTTAAGCCCAGAAGCACCATTTGAGTTGGCCTTACACCAAGACGGTCGCCTCTCCATTACCGATAGCTTGACTCACAACAGCATTGACCTCGAGGCTTTTGGACCCGACAACCTGTCGGTCTTTGTCAATATATTGAATGCGGACTCAATGCCCGCTTCAAGCGCCATGTCCACACCTAAGATCATCGACAACACCAAGGAGAACCTATGAACGCTCAAACCGCTTTCATGGAAACAGACTTCACCCAACAACTTGTCAGCAATGTCGAGTCCGCTGCCGATGCCAATAAGAAGGCACTCACCAACACCGTGATTTCACCGCGTTTTTACACCACTGATTTTGTGGCCATGGACAAGATTGACATCAGCTCTGTTCGCTCTGAGTGGGACCTCATGATGCAAGAGTACGAGGGCGACAACAATCACGATCACTTCCAAAGAGATGCTGAGTTTGCACAAGAAGTTAAGAGCTTGATGGCCAAACTTGATGAAAATTTAAAGCAAGAGTTCTACGACTTCTTGATCAGCTCACTCACCTCCGAGTTTTCGGGTTGCATTTTGTACAACGAGGTGCGAAAAAATATCAGCAATCCAGATATCAAAAAGCTCATGACCTACATGGCGCGAGACGAGTCTAGGCATGCTGGATTTCTCAACTCATCCTTGAAGGACTTCAATTTTGGAATTGATTTGGGAGAGTTAAAAAAATCCAAGTCGTACACTTTTTTTAGGCCCAAGTTCATCTTCTATGCCACCTACTTGTCTGAGAAAATTGGCTACGCTCGCTACATCACCATTTTTAGGCAATTAGAGCGTCATCCTGACAAGCGCTTTCACCCCATCTTTCGCTGGTTCGAGCGCTGGTGTAATGATGAGTTCCGCCATGGTGAATCCTTTGCCCTCATCATGCGAGCAGACCCCAATCTTTTAAAGGGTCACAACGTTTGGTGGATTCGCTTTTTCCTTCTCGCCGTCTATGCCACGATGTATGTGAGAGACCATAACCGACCGGCCTTACATGATGCCATGGGCCTGGACGCGACGAACTACGATTTTGAGGTGTTTCGCATCACCTCCGAGATCTCACGTCAAGTCTTTCCAATCTTGCTTGACATCGATCACCCCAAATTCAAACTCGGCTTGGATCGTTTAGCCGCTCTCTCCTTGGCAATGAGTGAAGCACAAGCGAGAGGTGGATTGTTCAATAAACTCAAAAGAGGATATTTGGCGTTGTCGGCAGGCTTTGAATTTGTAAAGCTCTACTTTATCCCGGTGATTCCCTCTCGCTTACCCGAGCAAGTTCGACTCGTGCCTACTTGGTAAAACACCGATTTAGTCCATGCAAGAATTTGTCAACCTCATCCTAACGCCCGCCCTACTGGCCTTGGTGTCATGGTGGTTTGGCACAGGCATTATTTTGCTCTTGGTGAGATTGCCGAAGACGTGGTTTTCTTTTGCCCGCGGATTTTGGACTCTCATGAGCTTGGTGGCTGTCTTTTTGAGCGCACAGTCCATGCAAGACAACACCAACACCAATGCATACATGGGTTTTATCAGCACCATTGTGATGTGGGGTTGGCATGAATTGTCTTTTTTAACAGGATGGATTTGTGGCCCCAGGAAAACCGAGCTTGATGCGAATCTCTCGCAATGGGCACGATTCAAACAATCGGTTGAAGTGATCTGGCACCACGAGTTGGGTCTCTTTATTAACTTCATGCTTTTGGTGGTTCTACAAATCGGCAACCCCAATCACACAGCGCTTTGCACATTTGCTTTGTTGTGGCTCATGCGCCTGAGCTCCAAATTCAATTTATTCTTTGGTGTTCCTCAAGTTGGAGAGCAATATTTACCCAGCCAATTGGCCTACATGGGAAGCTATTTTCGTAAGCAACCGGTGGGGACTTTTTTCTACACCACCCTCACTCTATCCATCATCAGTTGGCTGGCCCTTATTTGGCAAGCCAACTCGGGTCAAGTGACCATCACTTGCCAATGGGTTTTATTGGCCAGTTTGCTCGGCTTGGCCATCTTGGAGCACGTCTTAATGATGATGCCACTCTCTCTTGAGAGAGTTTGGGGCTGGGCACTCAAAACGACATCACCCAGGACTTTGCCAGGAGATGCTTTACGGGAGAGCCACCCAGCGGAGCAGCCTCTGATCCTGCCCCTTGGTAATCCAGCACTCTCGGGGAGGTCCGTCGTTGATTCCAAATAACGCATTAACTGCCCCAAGCTTCAGTGGGACTTGGGTGGGAGACCAAGGCCTGACTGAATTCAAGCAAAGCGAGGGGTTGCTGCAATGTTAAGCCCGATCAGACTTGACCAGATCAAACCCAAACCCAAAGCCTTGGTCATCGGGGCGGGATTTGGTGGCCTCGCCAGCGCGATCCGTTTGAGCGTCAAAGGCTATGACGTTGAGGTGATCGAAAAACTTGACGCCGCTGGGGGTCGCGCCTATGTGCATCATCAAGATGGCTTCACCTTCGATGCGGGACCTACCATCATCACGGCGCCCTTTCTTTTAGAGGAACTTTGGGCGTTGTGCGGCAAACGCATGTCCGATGAAATCGAGCTGGTGAAAATGTCACCCTTTTATAGGATTTTGTTCTACAACGGGCAAACATTTGATTACAGCGATGACACCCAGGCGATGTGCCAAGAAATCGCAAAGTTCAACCCAAGTGACGTCAAAGGTTATCATCAGTTGATGCAAGCGGCTGATGTGTGCAAAAAGTTGGGCTTTGAAGAAATGGGCGATGTGGCCTTTGACACGTACAAAGATCTTTTGAAAGCATTGCCCTCTTTTATCAAAATGCGAGCGTGGAGGAGTCTTTATAGCTTGGTGGCTCAACACATCCAACACCCCTTACTGAGAGTGGCCTTTAGTTTTCACCCCTTATTGATCGGTGGTAACCCATTCAATGTGACACGCGCCTATGCCTTGATCCACTCTTTAGAAAAAACCTGGGGGGTTCACTCTCCCATTGGCGGCACGGGTGCACTGGTGAAGGGTCTGGTTGGATTATTAGAAGGACTCAATGTGCCCATCCGCTACAACTCGGCTGTGAAGCGTATTTGCATCAAAGACGGCAAAGCCTGCGGAGTGGAGTTGGAGAGACCTCTTGAGAGCCTGCATAAGGGCGACCAATCGAGCGGATCAAGTGAGCATTACGAGAGCCATGACAAGGGCGAGTTGATTGCAGCCGATATTGTGGTCTGCAATACCGATTCGGCTTGGACGTACAAGCACTTGATTGCACCTGAGCACCGCAAACACTGGAGTGATCCCCGCATTGAGCGGGGGCACTACTCCATGGGTTTATTTGTTTGGTATTTTGGTACCAACCGAACCTATCCCACTGTGCCCCATCACATGATGATCCTTACTGAGAGGTACAAAGAGCTTTTGAAGGACATCTTCAAAAAACACCATTTGGCCAAAGACTTTAGTCTTTATTTGCACAGACCCACGGCCACCGATCCCGCCTTGGCTCCTGAGGGATGCGACACCTTTTATGCTCTGGCACCGGTTCCGAACTTGGACAGCAAGACCGATTGGTTGAGCATCAGCGAGTCGTTTCGCCAAGCCATTCAAGAGCACCTTGAGAGCACCGTTCTAGAAGATTTGGGTCAACACATCGTGACCTCCAAGGTCACCACTCCGCTTGATTTTCAAAACCGTTTGTACTCCTACAAGGGGGCGGGTTTTGGGCTTGAGCCACTGCTCACACAAAGTGCGATTTTTCGTCCACACAATCGAAGCGAAGACATCAAAAATCTTTTTATGGTGGGTGCCAGTACCCACCCTGGTGCTGGCGTACCTGGTGTATTGATGTCAGCCAAAGCGCTTGAAAAGGTCATCCCCCATGCTTGAACCTTACGATAAAAATGCTGCGCATTTGCGCGACTTTGATGAATGCGTCACCCTCATGCGAGGTGGGTCCAAGACTTTTTTTGCGGCCAGTAAATTACTCCCCAAACGAGTGCGCCAAGCATCGATTGCTCTTTATGCATTTTGCCGTGTGGCCGATGACTTGGTGGACCATTCAAAAAACCCAAGTGCCAGCTTAAAAGAGCTCGAGCATCGACTCGATTTAATCTACGATCAAAACCCACTGGATTTGATCGAGGACCATGCCCTCTCCCATGTGGTGCACCAATTCAAAATGCCACGAGCGCTTTTGGATGCGCTCATGGAAGGGTTTGCTTGGGATACCCAAGAGAGACTCTACCCTACACTTGAATCCGTGCATGACTACGGTGCTCGGGTAGCGGGAAGTGTTGGAGCCATGATGAGTTGGATCATGGGGGCTAGAAATGCACACACCTTGGCCCGGGCCTGCGAATTGGGTGTTGCCATGCAACTCACCAACATTGCCCGAGATGTGGGGGAGGATGCACGAAACGGTAGACTCTATCTTCCCCTGGAGTGGCTGCATCAAGAAGGCATCGACCATGTGGAGTGGCTAAAAAATCCAGTACTCACACCCGGAATTCAAGTGGTGGTGGGCAAACTTTTGGACGAGGCCGACCGCTTGTACTTGCAGTCCAGTGTAGGTGTGGCCGATTTGGCCCCAGAGTTCAGGGCTGCTATTTTGTCGGCCAGACTCATTTATGCAGAAATTGGACAATACCTGAGGGCACAGCATTGTGACTCCATTCATCAACGCAGTGTGGTGCCTTTGAGCCGTAAACTTTGGCTACTGTGCCAAGCCAAACTTCAAGCCCCATGGATCGTCACCCCCAAGGTCTCCGAGCCCGCCCTACCCGCTATTGCTTATTTGGTACAAGCTTGCAAGGAGCAATGTGCGCTCTACGGTCTCAAGCACGAGGGCTTTCCCAACCGTGGGTTTCCTCAGCGCGTGGAGTGGGTGCTCGAGCTCATAGAGCGTCGGCTCGAGGACAATGAGCAATTCATGAACACGTCAACCAAATCCTAAATCACAAGAGCTTAGATTAAGTCTGTCTTGGCCGAGCCGCCAAGCGGGGCATGCGCCAAGGCAACAAAGCCTGAACCCAAGGCGAGGCAAATCGATTTGCATTGAGGGTTTCATGAAAACTACTCACCGACTCCCCTAGCAAATGATTTTGCACGATGGCTCGTTGATAAAAGGGCGTGTCTTCTAAGCTTTGAATTTTCCCCAAAGGGCGCTCACTCCTTAGCCGCCGCTCCAAGCCCCATCCAGTTTTGGGCATGCCCTCACGCTTGGGGGCGTCAAAGGACTTGACTTGACCGTTACTGGTAAATTGCAAGGCCAAGAGATGATCAGGTCCCTGATGGAACTGACAATCGTAGAGTACTGTACTCGTGCCATCGGGCATGTGAGCGCGACTCCAATCCCACTGGGTAAACGCATTGGCAATGGGCTCCACACCCTCATTGGAGTCCACATAAGCGTGCCCGCTCCATGATTGCTCAGGATTTGAGAGCTCAACTCTCACGCGAGCAAACGGTGCGATAGGTCCCCAGTGGTGACGCTTATCGTGGTCCAGCGGCGTGGAAAAATCAAAAAGCTGATCGGGATAGACACTCACACGACCTTTCAAACGGCGAGGAATGGGAACAGACCATTCATCAATGTCCACATGCAACGCTTGGCCATCCCAGTGCACACATGAGGGGCCGATCACAAACGATGAAGCATCTCGCGTGACACTGGACTGCGGTCTCTCGGTCATGCTCCAATACTTTCCCAACGGGGTGTACAAGGCCACATTGATCGCACAGTGATTCTCAGGATTGGGGAGTAGCCCGCGTCGAATAGCTCGGGCGTAGTAGGGAGAGAACACACTCCCGACAAAGGCAATGAGACTCAAGCCATACCGACCACACTCGCTCATGGCATCGATGTACCACCAGAGATACCCCCCGGAGCTTACGGCCTGATCAAACCGAGGTGCGCCATCGCGGCCTCGCCCGCCAGACGTCCTGACATGGCTGTCATGGGCAGTCCCGGACCCGGGTGCACGCTCCCCCCGGCCAGAAAGAGTCCCTGAATCGGCGTGGTCGCTGTTGACCTGGAAAACACCTGCATCCAGCCATGCGTTGCTTGGCCGTAAAGAGCCCCACCCGTCGCTGCAAAGAGTTGATTGAATTGCTGCGGGGTGGTCTGGAGTGTGAACTCGGGGGACGTCTGAAGCGTGAGGCCACAGCGCTTGAGAAGAGAAAAGGTGGCGTTCTCGCATGCCGCTAACTCCTTGGGTGTCAATGCTTGGGTGTCGCCGTTGGCCGGGGCATTGATTAAACAAAAAATTGATTCTTTGTGCTCAAGTGTCGCTGGGTCTTCGTGCGCTTTGGCCACCCCTCGCTCTTGGGCACACACATAGACCGTTGGTGTCGCCGGTAAGCGGTGATGGGTAAAAATATCAGTGAATTCATCTTGGTATTGATTTTGATACTGATTGTGAAAAAACACATTGTGTCTGTCTAGCGTAAACCGCTCCTCGCGCACCTCACACCTCATACTCCAAGTGAGCGCGGACAACGAACGCACCGCGGCTTTGTCTCGTTGAGGTATGAGAAGACTGCGAACGTCTTGACCCAATAGACCATCATGCAAGGCCTGAATGTCTCCGTTAAAGACCACGACATCGGCGGGTATGCGCTCCTCAAAATCGGTGTGCACCGCTTGGACAGCACCGCCCTTGGTCTCCATATCAATACACTGGGTTTGAAACTTGAACTGCACACCTCTGTCTTTGCACATTCTTTCAAGCGTCTGGGCCAGCGAGCGCATCCCCCCTTTAACCGACCACACACCGGCCATCTCCACTTGGGCGATGAGCATCAAGGTGGCTGGTGAGGCCCAAGGCGAAGAGCCACAGTAGGTTGCATACCTTGCAAACAGTTGCCTCAAGCGCTGGTCTTTAAAGTACCCCCCCAGACTGCCCCACAAACTGCGCATGGGGCCAATGCCAGCCAACAAGGCCAATCCTCTGGGACCCAGGGTTCGGGTGAGCTTGGCTAAACTCGGTGTGGCCTCACGGATGATGGCGCCCTCCAGCGAATGGTAAAGGGCCTGGGCCGTTTGACAAAAGTGCTGGAAACGCTTGGCTTCGGCTAAACCGGCGAACTCACCCACGGCTTGCACACTGTGAGCTTGATCGTCATAAAGGGAGAGTTGAGACATGCCACTATCAGCGCTCCAAGCATGCTTGGCCAAAATATCCAAGCGTTGCAAATCAAGCTCCGTCTCCAAATGAGCCCCCACTGAAGCAAAAATTTCTTCAAACAGCCACTTCATGGTGAGCACCGTGGGGCCACTGTCAATGCCGACCCGTACGGGGTCAGCCCATGACTCTGCGGGGCCGGGTCGGAGTTGTCGCATTTTTCCGCCCGATTGCGCCTGGACCTCCAAGACGGTGACCTCTGCTCCTGCATGAGAGAGCAAAAGTGCACTGACAAGCCCAGCCATGCCAGCACCCACCACCACCACTTGCGGGCTGGACCGGGCATGGGTCAAATTGGGGACCGTGCTCTGGGCTGTGTGAAGCATCTTTGATTGCGAGAAATGGGGTGATGAATCGTCTTGCAAGGCGACGACCTAAGAGGCGAGTCCCAAGGCATGAGAGATGGGAGCATTGGCGTCAAATGACTTTCCACCCCAGAGCCCACGCATGTGAAGGACCTGCATGCGAACGAACATGGACTCCGAGAAAAAGCCATGCTTTTGTGCGGCCGCAATGGCCCTCATGTGAGCCCCCTGATGGGCGTAATTGACCAAGGACTGGGTGTCTGTCCAAAGGCTAAAGGTGCATTGCCTGAGAACGGGCGCCTCACCCAAGCCCATGGACAACTCACAGCCCTGGGCACTGGACAAGTCCGCTTGTGCCTGCGGAGCATATCGCCAAAAGGACACTGCCTTTGAAGCACGAACACTTCCTCGGGTCAAGGAGGCCACAATCTCTAAGGCTTCGGTCTGCGAGTGGCTCAATGACTTTGAGGGACTAGGGGTACTTGATTGCGCAAATTGGGATTCGGTGTTCAAGAGCTCTGGTGAATTCTCCAAAACACCCACACTTTGCCAAGTTTGTTGATCCCAACTGCCCCGGCACGAATTAACCCCAAGCATTCCTTGCCAACATTCACGTGCTTTTGCTCGCAACTGTGAGAGCTCGGCGCTGACCAAATAGTCTCTTGCAGTTTCAAGACTATCAAAAAGGAAGATTAAACCTTGGTGAGTCGAACTCGGCCTCAGGGTAAAGCCACCGCCCTCACCCGAGCCCATGATTTTTGCAAAGAGTAAACCGGGCCAAGTTTTATAAAGCGCACTGGTGCCTTGCATGAGCTTGAGCCAAGCCCAAGGACGGTGCTCAGGCAAGAAGTCAAACAACACCACCACCACCACGCCATTCAGTAGGCGCGGATTGGGTTCGGTGTCATTGGACAACTTGGGCATTGAGAGAAATTCATTGCGCGTGGGCCTCAGCGCTTAGAGACCTTGACATCAGAATTTGGTGTGTAGGCTCTTAACTCCGGAAATGAGTCCAACATCTTGGCTCCATTCAGGGGCTTATAGACACCTTGGTGACAGGTGGCGCAATAGACCTTGGCGACATCTCCCATCTCTCCCAAACGCTCGTGGGGGAATGTCCCCAAAAGAGGTTCGAGATACTGAACATTCACGTCTCTCACCATCCGAATTCCATACCATGCTGTGGCCCGTTGGGGTGGACTGTCTTGCCAGCTCACAAAGGAGCGTGTGTTGTGACAATAGGTGCAATTAACCCCCAAGGACTCGGACATGTGCGTCATCAGTCCGTAGGTCCATTCGGCTTGCTTGATGGAGTGGCGATTGTCGTGGGGGAGCGCGTAGGTTCCTCCCACACGAATACCCTCAGCGCCAAGGAGAAATGGCGTGAACGGGTCGTTCGGTAAGGAGCTCAGTCCTACGCTGGGTGCGGGTTCATTTTGTCCAGCGCGATCCCCAATGAAGTCGGCTCCCATGGGAGTCTGATCGCGTTTAAACCAAACTTGCTGGGGAATGTGATTGCCCCGGTGGCAGGTGTAGCAAGTGACCCCCGTTTCAGCGACGTGTTGGGTCCAATCGGTGTTGATGTGCTGTGTCATTTGGATCATTCGCCGGGCCACCACTTTGGTGTATTTGGAGTCTTCGGCAAAGTTCGCTGGATTGTGACAATACAAGCACCCCTCATTGGGCGCCACCCAAGAAGCCATGGAGACCATCAATCGATTGAACTGACCCTGTGATAAGCCTCCCAAGACCTGGACATTTTTGTAGACCTGGCTCGCGCGTGGCCCCTCGGCAGGTGCTTGAGGCAAGGCAAAAGGCACTTGATTGTTGGCAGCTTGATCCTCTAAGGTGCGAGGATTTTTGACTTGCACCATGCCCGTTCCACGGTAGCCGTGTTGTTCACTTTGCATGGGCGGGCGCTCACACCCAGTCAACAACACCGCTGCACTGAGCACTACCAAGCTTAATAATCGAGACGTCATGGCGCTCATGGCTTGCCTCCTGTCAAAGTTGCGGGATCCACCGTATAAGGAAAGACGGCAGGATAAGGAGGTGCGACGCCGTGCTTGACGGCCCACAAGTACCAGTTGTCCACCACGGTGCCCGTGAGCAAGATGCCAATCCCGCCCACCAAGGGGCATAACACCGCAAACCACCAAGCCCAACGGTGAATTGACTCCATCGTGGCATTAAAGCCCATGGTCCAACGCCAAAAGAGGGCCGCGCGCTCTGAGGCGGTTCCACGGTCCACAATTTGCTCAATCTCTCGCTCACCGCCGTAACGACTCACCGCCAAAATGGTGGCACCGTGCATGGCAAAAAGAAGCACCGATCCATACAAGAACACAATAGAGAGCGCGTGAAACGGGTTATAGAAAAGGTTGCCGTAACGAAGAGAAAACGCAGCCGTCCAGTCCAGATGAGGAAAGATACCAAAAGGCACCGCCTCACACCAACATCCCATCAAAAGGGGTCTAAAAAATCCCAGAACCAGGTAGAGCCAAATGGCACTGACAAAAGCCCAGGGTACATGGGTGCCCATGCCCAATTGCCTTGCCCGGCGATAAGTTCTGGCCCACCATAGAAAAATAGAGATGGTGAGAAATAGTCCAGCGATTAACCACCAACCACCTTGGTTAAGGGGTGGCATGTGCAAACCGTATTGAGGTGCTGGGGGCTCAAGCGCCAACCAAAACAATTGGCGAATAAACTGAATGGGATCGTAATTGACCGATGCCAACATATTCATCCCTATGATGTTGAAGGCCAAGGTTCCAAATACGAGCGATGCCAAACCCAAAGTGCCCAAATAAATGGGGCCAATTTGTGCATTTCCCAATCTTCCTGCCAAATGCAGCATGAAGGGCTTGCCCAATCGTGGGTCGTTTCCACGTCCCAAGTGGATGCCATCACTGGTGGGCCCGGTGACTTGGACCGTGGTGAATAAGTTTTGATACTGGGGCATGCTGATCTTCCTTTTAATCTTTCTCTTTGAGGTCGGCACTCATGTTGACGTTGATCGTTTGTTCTAAAGGGTATGTAAGAGCCTAGCCCTCAATGCCAAATGGGCATGTTCAACCACCATCCCCACCATTCGGGCCAGCCGCGAGACCAAAAGGGTCCACTGATGACGATACAAACGGCAGAAAAGAACACGGCCGCCAACGCCAAAAAGAGACCCAAGCGGTGAATGCCCAAGGTTCCAACGGAGTAGCCCACGATGTCTCTAAAGAAGGTGTCCTCGTGTTCGGGGGACTTCACTGCCTCACCTGGCTTGGGGTTGGTGGCCGAGAGCACCAAAGCACCATGAAGGGCTAGCGCAAAGGTGGTGGTGAAGAAAAAGGTAACCGCGAGCATGTGCGCCGGGTTGTAGTGGAAGTGCAAATATTGGTAACCCACATTGGAGACCCAGTCCAAGTGACTAAAGATTCCGTAGGGGAAAGCGTGTCCCCATGCGCCCATCAAGACAGGTCGCACCACTTCAAGTGTGAAATACGCAAAAATAGCAAAGCTGTAGGCAACGGGAACATGCAGTCCCATGCCCAGTTTGCGACAAATCTCAACCTCTCTAAGCGCCCAAGAGACAAAAGCTCCCAAGGCGCACACTGTAATCCATTGCCACAAGCCCCCTTTGAGCATGGGCGCGAGCTTTAAGCCATAAGACAAATCAGGCGGCGCAATATTGATTTGCCATAAATTCCAAGTCGGCCCCATGGCCGCTCCATACAAGATCAGCGCAGTGCCCAGCACTGAGAAAAAGAATGTTGTGACGCCAAAGAAGCCCACAAAAAATGGGCCCACCCAAAAGTCAAACAAGTCACCTCCAATCAAGGTGCCTCCACGGACTCGGTATTTTTTCTCAAAACTCAGCATGGCCATCTTGAAGCCCTCCTTTGCCGCTTGGGGCAAAAATCCAACGAAATTTCAATACAAACTCAATTCAATGAGGCAGGTACCGTGTGCACGGGGGACAAATCCATGCATGGGTACCTGCACCCTACCCACAATACTTACAGTCGATTAAGACTTCGCCTCAGCACCGGGTGTGGGCATCGGTGCGTTTTGCGCCGATGCCGCTGCGGGCTTCGCACGGGGACCATCAAACCAGTTGTACTTGTTGGTGCTGAGCAAAATGAGGTGAATCATCGCGGCCAGCGCAAACAAAAATATTCCCTGTGCCACCATGGCTCTCAAGGGATCAAACAATCGCCAAATTCTCCACATGGCTTTTCTCCTAATTGATATGGGACATGAAGGTGTAAACGGCCGTCTTGATGCCGACGAAAATGTTGTGTGAATCCTCAGCCCCGCTGAGCCACGTGCGCCAAGAGATACCGATCAATTGACCCAGTAACGCCACAGCCAGCAACACCACAAAGCAAGGAACAAACATCACCATCTCTCCCCAACGCTCTTTGGGCGCCAAGGTTCGGGGGCTTTCGTTGATCATCTGTGACATGGTTTAACTCCTCAAAAAAAACTGACTAAAAATCAGAACCAGGGCCGCCATGCCCAGACCAACATGTGAGCGACTGCAGCGACTGCTACAAACCCCACTAATCCTTGGACCCAGTAATGGTGGAACTCCTGAGCTTCTTCGTCGGTCAGGCCGGAAATTGACGTCCGATTAGACATATGAATGCTCCTTGTTGATGAAAGTGGTCACGTGGACCATTGGCGCTAGAGCCCGCGCACCCTGGGCAGCCGCAACCCGATGTTGCTGCGTCTCTTGGGGATCGGAGTCTTGTCGCGCCTGCACGGCGTCGCACAAGAAGCGTATCCCCTTGTTCATATTCAATGGCAAGCGCTCTTGGGTCATGCGGGTACCCCTTTGGAGACGCTGGACGGATTCTCTTTGGGCAATTGCGCCCATCCCAACTGATGGGCCACAACGAGAAGACGCTCGCCACTCACCTCACCCTCACCGGCAAGACCAGCAGCACGGTCGGCAGCATCGCGAAGCGTCTTGGCCACAGAAATTTGCACCAACACGGGTTGTGCACTGACACACTCGCGCATCAAACTCTGTGCCTCCTCGCTCCAAGGCAATTGAGTGGGCGCAACCACACCTCTGGAGAGAGTCGACTCGGCGCGGTCCATATCTGTACCCAAGGGCAAAATATGAAATAACGCATCAAACAAAGCATTGCAGACCTCTTGCACGAGATAGGTCGCACCGCTGTAGCCCATGAAGGGCGTGCCGGTATGCCGGCGAATGATCGCACCGGGGAAGGAGGCCGGGATAAAGCAAGGGCGCATGGGTCCTCGAGCGCCGATTTCACTCAAGTACATGCGCTCGTTGTAACTGCCAAACATGATGAGAGGTGTTTGGGTGTAGACCATTTGACGAACCTCTTCGTTGTTGGTCTTTTGCCCGGGCAAGCGAGGAACTGCGAAACGGCAGGGCAAGCCCATCTCCACTTCAAGAAAGTTCTTCAACCCCCGGGTGTAAGTCTCATTGGCCACGACGGCAAAACTGGCGGTCGCGAAAAAGTCCTGCGTCACCGATCTCCACAAGTCCCACAACGGCTTTAAGGTGGTGTGTTTCTCACGCTCAATAAAAGGCTCGGGATCAAGACCCAGAAGTTCACCGAGTTTTCTCAAAAAAAGTGTTGTGCTGTGCAGTCCAATGGGGGCCTGCAAATAAGGCCGCTCAAGGGTCTCGCACAAAAGACGGCCAAACTCTCTGTACATGCAGATGTTCACATCCGACTCGACAAGTCGAGAGACATCGGACAAATGAGATCCCAATGGAAACACCATATTGATCTCGGCTCCAATGCCCTGCACGAGTCTCCTGATCTCTGCCACATCGCTGGCAGAGTTGAAGGTGCCGTAGCATGGTCCGATGATGTTGACACGGGGTCTCTCGCCTTCTTTTCGAACGCGTTTGGGGACCTTTTTAAGCCCGTATTCGCTCCACAGCCAAGACATGGCACGATTGGCACATTGCCACTGGTCTTCATCAATCGTGCGGGGCAAGAACCGCATCAAATTCGTACCCTCAGGTGTGACACCGCCACCAATCATCTCGGCTATTGAGCCCGTCACCACCACCGACGGTAAATCGGGGTCGAGGCTGGCATGGGCACGTTTCATGGCACCCTCGGTGCCCTCACGCCCGAGTTGCTCCTCGGCCAATCCGGTCACCACGATGGGCAGTTCATGGGGCGGTAGACCATCGGTGTAGTGCAACACCGAAGTCACGGGTAAATTCTCACACCCCACCGGACCATCAATCACAACTTGAAGTCCTTTGATGGCCGTAAAGACATACACAGCCCCCCAATAGCCACCGGCGCGGTCGTGGTCAATGACAAACATCAGCCCATCTCCTGTGCTTTGCGTTGCTTGATTTTTTTCTCCAACTGGCGGCGATTTTCTGCGCGAAACTCTGGCCTATCCTTGGGCTTGTCCATCCACACACCCGAGGCATCGCCGTGACCGACCACACCAAAGAAATCTTTCATTTGATGGAACCGTTTTTGGTTACCCATGGCCGAATTCACCACTTGGATCAAGGACCCCGCTCCGGCCACACCCATCAAAGGACGTGCAGAAATCAGGTTGGTGAAATAAAGCGAGGGAATACAAGCCTCCTTGGCATATTGCACAACGGGCGTGGTGCCGACGGCCAAATTGGGCTCAAACTCTTTGACGGCGTCGAGATCTTGCTCGAGTGAGGCACGGAACTGAACTTTCACGCCCCGACTCTTGAGCCACTCCTCGTCCTTTGCATTCCATGGCGTTGCGGGACAGGCCGACCCCACGTAGCGAAGGTCCGCACCGCATTCAACCAACAAACGGGCCACGATCAACTCAGAGCCCTCATAGCCACTCAATGTGATTCGTCCCTTGATGGGCTGACTGGCAAGGACTGAGCGTATGGCTGAGAGGGATTTATTTCTAGCTGCATCAATTTTTTCTTGCGAGACACCCACACTTTGCCCAATGTGCTGGAGCCAATCATGGGTACCCTCAACACCCACCGGGGCTGAGCCCACCACGGGTCGTTGGGCTGCCTCAAACTCACGCACGCAGGCTGTGTAGAAGGGGTGAATGGCGGCCACCACACTGCCGTCCAAGGCGGCATAGAGCTCTCGCCACTCTCTGGTGGGCACGCTTGCACCCACGGCCAAACCCATAGGCTCAATGAGTTGAGCTATGCCCATGGGGTCGGCGGGGAACATTTCTCCCAAAAGGGTCACCGTGGGCAGAGCCTGTCGACCTTGTTTGGGGGCTGCCACAGGGCCACTCATCACCTCTTGTCGTGCATATTTGAGCATCGCGCCAGCAAGCACGTCTTTGGCCTCCGCATGAGTGGGAACGCCAAAGCCGGGCACATCAATTCCAATGATGCGAACGCCATTGATCTCTTTGGGTAAGAGCTGAAGAGGGACACCACTGGCTGTGGGGACACACAAATTGATGATCACGATGGCGTCATACTTATCGGGATCGGCTTGGAGATGCACCGCTTCGCGAATGTCTTCAAAAAGCTTTCCCGTCACCAGCGTCTCGGAGTTGAACGGCACATAACCCACGCTTCTTCTGGCCCCGTAGAAATGCGAGGTGAAGGTGAGGCCATAAACACAACATGCTGAGCCCGAGAGGATCGTGGCTGTGCGGCTCATGCGAAGCCCTACTCGCAAAGAGCCAAAGGCGGGACACATGCTCTGGGGTTGGTCATGGGGGCCCTTGGGGTAATCCAGGGCGTATTGCTTTAAGACCTCGCTCTTGCCGGCGGCTTGCGCAGCAGAAATCAAAGACTCCTGGGGCGCATGACAAGCCCCACCCTCAGAGGAGGTGTCTTGCACGACTTTAATCGGTATGGTCTTGGTGTCCATGGCGGTGTGCTTGCTTTGTGGGGTGGTGGAGTCTTGAATCGGTTGTTTCACTTGAAGTTAAGACATCAGGCCTCGTCGTAAATGACCTCAAGAGTTGGCTTGGTGAGGACACTTGCGCCGCGCATGTCAACCTCAGTCGCGGGTTGGAGGACCACATTGCGGCCCACCGTATCGGCGCTAAAGAGAGAGAGCAGTTCATCTTGGCTCAAGGGCTTGGGGCGTTGTGGCGGAGCGTCGGCCACGTTTTGAGCCAAATCGGCAAAGAGCGGTCCCCATTGGCTATCGGGGCGACCGATGATTTCATAGCTGGCACTTTTACGGCGGATATCCTCGTTGGCAGGAATAGCGGCCAGCACGGGAATGCCCGCACGCTCTGCAAATTGAGCAGCCTCACCGGTGCCGTCGTCCTTATTGATGACCATACCAGCCACACCAACGTTGCCGCCTAGTTTTCTGAAGTACTCAACAGCAGAGCACACATTGTTGGCCACATAAAGAGACTGCAAATCATTGGAGCCCACGACGATCACCTTTTGGCACATGTCACGGGCAATGGGTAAACCAAAACCTCCGCACACCACATCCCCCAAGAA